>SXMI01000150.1 GCA_005777415.1 Actinomycetota bacterium
CATGCATATGCATGACGCTCGCACCACAAAGCGTGGGGGTGGGTCAGTGGGTCAGGAGCGGGGTCAGGAGCGGTCGCGGAGCGATGCGTAGGCGCCCCGGACCGTCGGTGCTGCTGCGGCGCCGTCACCGGGCTGCACCGCAGTCGACCGGGGTCGACCCCACTGCTCGGCGACCTCGTCGACCGTCGAACCCTCGAGCACCGCAGCGGCCTGGATCGCTGCTCCCCGGGCGACCGTCTCGTCGCCGGTCACGGCGAGCCACTCCCGGCCGGTGAGGTCGGCGAGCACCTGACGGTAGGCGGGCGACCTGGCCCCGCCACCGACGAGCAGGTGGTCACCGGCCGGTGGTCGCTCGAGCTGGCGGAGGAGCGCGTCGTAGCCGTCGAGGAGTCCGCAGAGCACCCCCTCGACCGCAGCGCGGGCGACGCTCCGTGCGTCCACATCCGGTCGCAGGCCGGCGAGCACGCCGGTGGCGTTGGGTCGGTCAGGGGTGCGCTCGCCCGACAGGTACGGGAGCAGGGTCAACCCGCCGGCCCCCGGAGGAGCGTCCAGCACGAGGTCGTCGAACTCGTCGAGCGCCACGCCGAGCAGGCGGGCGACGGCGTCGCTGACGCCGGTGGCGTTCAGGGTGCAGACGAGCGGCAGGAAGCGCCCGGTCGCGTCGGCGAACCCGGCGACGGCCCCGGTCGGGTCCGCCGTGGGGTGGTCGCTGGTGGTGAACACCGTGCCACTCGTGCCCAGTGACACCGCCACGTCACCAGGACGCAGCCCCAGTCCGAGTGCCGCCGCCATGTTGTCGCCGGTCCCCGGCCCGACGACGGCATCGGCCGGAATCCCCAGCGCGCCGGCCGCCCCGGGCGTGATGCGACCCGGCGACTCCGTCGGTCCGAGCACCTCGGGCAGCCACGACTCGTCGACGGTGTCCGGCACGGCCAGATCCAGCAGGTCCATCCGGTAGCTGCCGGTCGCCGGGCACCACCAGCCGGTGCCCGAGGCGTCGCCCCGGTCGGTCGTGTGGCGACCGGTGAGTCGTCGGGTCACCTCGTCGTGGGGGAGCAGGACGTGCGCAGTGGCATCGAGCACGTCGGGTTCGCTGGCGGCGAGGTGCGCCAGCTTGGCGATCGTGAAGCTCGCCAGCGGGACGCTCCCGCAGGCGTCGGCCCAGACCTGTCGACCGAGCCGGGCCACCATGCGGTCCGCCTGTGCGGCACCGGAGGTGTCGTTCCAGAGCGGGGCCGGGCGGAGCACCCGGTCGTCGCGGTCCAGGCACACGAGCCCGTGCTGCTGGCCGGCCACGGCGATCGCCGCGACCCGGGAGCGTGCCGAGCCGCACTGGTCCATGGCGGCGACCAGTGCGGACCACCAGTCGTCGGGGTGCTGTTCGGAGTGTGGCGGGTGTGTCGATGGGTGCGTCGCCCGGCCGGTGGCGACGAGCTCCCCCGTGCGGGCAGCGCGGAGCTCGACCTTCGTCGACTGGGTCGAGGAGTCGACGCCGGCGACGAGCGGCTCGTTCACCGGACCCCGAGGAGGAGCTCGCCGACGAGTTGGTCCAGCCGCTCGTGGCCGTGTCCCCGCCCGCGGAGGGAGTCGAGATCGAACACCTCATCACGGACGGCCGCCACCTGCGCCGGGTCCGTCCAGTCCACCTGCGGCAGGTGGAGCAGCTCCGCCCTGGCGGCGGCGAGCGCCTCGCCGATCTCGGGGTCCTCGTCGAACCGACGGGCCTTGTCGGCGAGGATCAGGTAGTTGCGCATGCAGCCCCGGGCGAACTCCCAGACGCCGTCGGCGTCCTCGGTCCGGTAGGCGTGGGCGTCGAAGTGCCGCATGCCGTCCCACCGGGACGACTCGAGCAGGCGGACCGTGTAGAAGGCGTCGCGGTGGCCCTCGGAGCCGAACCTGAAGTCCTGGTCGTACTTGCCGATCCGCTGGGCGTTCAGGTCGATGTGGAAGAGCTTCCCGGCCCACAGGGCTTGCGCCACGGCGTGGTGGAACGAGAGGCCCGACATGGTCTCGTGGGCGAACTCCGGGTTGAGGCCCACCATCTCGGGCCACTCGAGGGAGTCGATGAACGCGAGCGCGTGACCGACCGTGGGGAGGAACAGGTCGCCCCTCGGTTCGTTCGGCTTGGGCTCCAGGGCGAACCGGAGGCCCAGCCCCTGCTCGCGGACGTGGGCGCAGCAGACGTTGACCGCCTCGGCGTAGCGGTCGAGCGCTGCGGCGACGTCCTTGGCGGCATCGCACTCGACGCCCTCGCGCCCGCCCCACATGACGTAGGTCGTGGCGCCCAGTTCGGCGCCCAGGTCGATGGCGCGCAGCGTCTTGTGCATCGCGTACCGGCGGACCTGCGGATCGTTGGCGGTGAACGCGCCGTCGGCGAACACCGGGTCGGAGAACAGGTTGGTGGTGGCCATCGGGACCCGCAGGCCGGTGGCGTCGAGCGCGGAGCGGAAGGCGGCGACGATCTGGTCCCGTTCGCCCGCCGAGGACCCGGGTGGCACCAGGTCGTCGTCGTGCAGGTTCACCCCGTAGGCGCCCAGTTCGGCGAGCCGGTGCACCGACTCGACGGGGTCGAGGGCCGGGCGGGTCTCGTGGCCGAACGGGTCCCGCCCCCGGTTGCCGACCGTCCACAGGCCGAAGGTGAATCGGTGCTCGGGTCGGGGAGCGAAGGGATCGGTCACGGGTCCTCCTGAGGTCGTCGTCGGATCGGCTGCAGGCCGACAGCTCCCGTCGGCCGTCCCACCGCGGCGGGTCCGACCCGCCGGTGCCGCAGGGTAGGTCGCCGCCGTCGAGCCGCGTCGCCGATCGTCGCGACCCGATGCGCGGGTGGATCTGACGGTTCGTCAGGTCGCGCGGCAGACTGCCGTCGTGGATCTGACCTGGAGCGACAAGGAGTCGGCCTTCCGCGACGAGTGCCGGACGTGGCTCGAGGCCAACGTGCCCGACCCGGCCCTGCCGTCGGGTGACACCCGGGAGGGTTTCGCAGCCCACTTGGAGTGGGAGCACCGACTGCACGAGGCCCGGTGGGCTGTCGTGTCGTGGCCCGAGGCCTACGGGGGCCGCGACGCCTCGCTGTGGGAGTGGCTCATCTTCGAGGAGGAGTACTACCGGGCCGGCGCCCCCCAGCGGGTGACCCAGAACGGCATCTTCCTGCTGGCCCCGTCGATCTTCGAGTTCGGGACTCCCGCCCAGCAGGACCACTACCTGCCCCGGATGTCGGCGGCCGAGGACCTGTGGTGTCAGGGCTGGTCGGAACCCAACGCCGGATCGGACCTGGCCGCCGTGTCGTCCCGAGCGGTCCGTGATGACGACGCCGGCGGCTGGCGGCTGACCGGCCAGAAGACCTGGACGACCCGCGGCGCGTTCTGCACCCACGTCTTCGGCCTGTTCCGCACCGACGGCGAGGCTGAGCGTCACCGGGGGCTCACGTACTTCCTGGTGCCGCTCGACGCCGACGGCGTGACGGTTCGGGGGTTCGGGCGTCTCGACGGCGACGAGGGGTTCGCCGAGGTGTTCTGCGACGACGTGTTCGTCCCCGACAACCCGGCCGACTCCCTGGACCCGGCCGAAGCGGCGGCGACCATGCACCGGGGTGGGATCCTCGGCGAGGTCCACCAGGGGTGGGGTGTCGCCATGGCGACGACCACCTCGGAGCGGGGCCTGACCCTGCGGTCGCCCGGCCGGTTCCAGGCGACGGCGTCCCGGTTGCTCGACCTCGCTCGTTCCTGCGACGAGTCGGGGCGGCTCGGGGAGGCGCTCGCCGACCGGGTGGTTGACGCCTGGGTCGACGCCGAGGCGTACGCCCTCTACACGCTGGGCGACGTCACGGGGATCGTCGAGGGTCGCTCGCCGGGGGCGAAGTCCTCGTTCAACAAGATCTTCTGGTCCGAGCTCGACGTGCGGCTGCACGAGGCGGCGCTCGACCTCCTCGGCCCGGATGCCGAGCTCGACGGTCCGTGGATGAAGGGCTACGAGTTCGCCCTGTCGGGTCCCATCTACGCCGGGACCAACTAGAGCCAGCGCAACATCGTCGCCGAGCGGGTGCTCGGCCTGCCGAGGAAGTGACGCCGTGCGCTTCGAACTGACCGACGACCAGGTGGACTTCCGTGACGCAGTGCGCGGACTGCTGGCCGACCGGTGCGGACCCGAGGCCGTCCGCGCGGCGTGGGACGGCGACGGCCGGGTCCGGCCGGCCTGGGACGCGCTCGCCGAGATGGGTGTGCTCGGTGCCCTGGTGCCCGAGGCCGCTGGCGGACTGGGGAGGGACGACGAGGACGTGATCCCGCTGCTCGTCGAGTGCGGGCGGGTGGCGCTGCCGGATCCGGTCGGCCCGTCGGCCTACGCCGCGGCCACGGCGCTCGGGAGTCTGCTGGAGGTGCCCGGTGCGGCGGAGGTGGCAGCAGCCTGGTCGGAGCGGGTCGCAGCCGGCGACGTCGTGCTCCCGGTCGTCGATCCGTCGGCACCGGTCGCCGGCGCGGGCACCGCGGCGGCGATCCTGTGGTGCGTCCCGTCGGCGGCAGGCCCGCAGGTGCTGCTGGCGGACGCGGACGCCGTCGAGCTGGAGTCTCTGGACTCCGTGGACGGTGCTCGCCGGCCGGCGCGCGTGAGCGTGCTGGGCGGGGAGGTGGTGGCCGAGGGAGATGCGGCGGCCGGGATCGCTGCGGCGACCGCCGACCGGCTGGCCCTCGGCGCAGCGGCGGAACTGGTTGGACTCAGCGAGCGGATGCTCGAGCTGACCGTCGGCTACGTGGGCGAGCGGAAGCAGTTCGGCGTGCCGGTCGGCAGCTTCCAGGCGGTCAAGCACCAGTTGGCCGATGCGGCGTTGGCGGTGGCCTTCGCGGGCCCGCTGGTCTCGATGGCGGCGCACTCGCTGGCGACCGGGGACGCGGACGCGTCGCGGCACGTGTCGATGGCCAAGCTGCGGGCGTCGACCGCCGCCCGGCACGCTGCGGGGGCCGCACTCCAGTGTCACGGGGCGATCGGGTACACGGTCGAGTACGACCTGCACCTGTTCATGAAGCGGGCCTGGGCCCTGAGCTACGAGCACGGTGATCCGGACGCCCACCGCTCCCGTCTGCGGGCGTCGCTCGGACTGACGGGTAGTTCGACGAACTGAACGTCGCCCGGCGGCCCGGCGCCGGCGGTCAGGTCAGGTCAGGCGGACAGCGATCGTGGTTGTTGTTCCACCGGGTCGATCTGGGTGATCTCTCGATTCGAACCGGCACCGAGTTCCTCGAACCGACGGGTCTGGGGGAGGACCGAGCGCTCGAGCGAGCCAACCGTCTTGTTGTAGGCGTCCACCGCCCGGCCGAGGGCCGTGCCGACACCGTCGAGGTGGCCGGCGAACGTGGCGAGGCGCTGGTGCAGCTCCCGGCCGAGCCTCGCGATGGTCTCGGCCTCATCGGCGAGCCGCTGTTCCCTCCAGCCGAGGGCCACGCCGCGCAGGTGGGCCAGCAGGGTGGACGGCGATGCCAGCACGATCCGTGCCGCCAGCGCCTGGTCGAGCAGGTCGGGCTGCGATCGGTAGGCCTCGGCGAGCAGGGCGTCGCTCGGCAGGAAGACGATCACGATGTCGACCGCACCGGGGACGACCTCGTCGTACTCGCGCGCGGCCAGCGCCCGGACGTGGAGGCCGACCGCCCGGGCGTGGTCGGCGAAGTGCTTCGTCCGCAGGTCCGGGTCGTCGGTCGAGGCGCCGGCGAGGTAGCTGTCGAGCGGGGTCTTGGCGTCGATGACGATGCAACGGCCCGACGGGAGGTGGACCAACGCGTCGGGCCGGGATCGACCGTCCTCACCGACGACCGTGACCTGGGTGTCGTAGCTGATGTGCTCGTCCATGCCGCTCATGCGCAGGACACGCTCGAGTTGCATCTCGCCCCAGAGTCCCCGCGCCTGGTTGTCCTGCATGGCCCCGGCGACCGCCCGGGCCTCGTCGGCGACCGCCCGGCTCGACGCCGCCAGGTCGTCGACCTTGGTCTGCAGGACCGCCGACTCGGCCCGGCGACCCGCCTCGAGCTCGCCGATGCGCGTCGTGAACTCATCGAGGCGGGTGGCGATGGTCTGGGCCTGAGCCTGGAGGTAGCCGGCGACGGCATCGTCGGGCTGGGAGCCGCGTGACCGCCGCCGCTGTGCCGGCGGTCCGGCGAGCCGGATGCCGATGGCGACCGCAGCGGTCACCACCAGCGTCAGGGCGGCGGCGAGGGTGAGCAGGAGTACGGGGGAGATCGAGTCGGTGTCCACGATGGCCATGCTGCCGGACGGGTGTGACACCGAACCCCGGACCGGGCGATGCTGGGGCGGTGTTCGGATCCAGACGCCGTCGGGAGCGGCAGGCGGCGATCGACGCCGGCATGCCCGCATCGTGGCGTTCCCTCTGCGACAGCCGGTTCCCATGGCTCGCGACCCTGGACGCAGACCGTTCCGAACGGTGGGAGCGGCGTACCCACGAGATGGTGCTCGACGTGTCCTGGGAGCCCGCCCGGGGATTCGAGGTGACCGACGAGATGCGCCTCACGGTGGCGGGTCTGGCCCAGTTGCTCGTCGTCGACCAGCCCGACGGGGCGCTCGCGGCGGTCCGGTCCGTGGTGCTCCATCCGACGACCATCGTGATGGCGGGGGAGCACTCACAGGTCGACGGGATCGTCACGGACGAACCGACACCGATCCTGGGTGAGGCGGTGGAGCACGGCCCGCTCCTGTTCGCCTGGGACGAGGTGGTCCACGACGTCGAGCACCCGGAGCGGGGCCGCAACGTCGTCCTGCACGAGTGCGCCCACGTGCTCGACCACCTCGACGGCGTGGTCGACGGGACCCCGCCGATCGCCGATCCCGAACTCGCACAGCGGTGGGTCGAGGCCTGCACCGAGGCCTACGAGGACGTCGTGGCCGGACGCGACCCCGGTGTGATCGACCCGTACGGCGGGGTCAACCCGGGGGAGTTCTTCGCCGTGCTCACCGAGGCGTACTTCTGCGAACCGCACGCACTGTGGTCCGCACACCCGGCGTTGGCCGAGGCGCTGGTCGACCTGTACGGGGTGGACCCCCGCACTTGGTGCGTGCACTGAGTCCCCGGCCCTGACCGGAGCGGGCCGGGGGTGAGCCTCTACAGTTGGCCCGACCCGACCGACCCGCCAGCAGGAGCCCCTGTGAACCCCTCGACCTCCCCGATGGTCGCGGCCGATCCGGCCGGAGCCGACGGCGTCCCGAGCCGACCCGGACCGTGGCGGACGTCGGTCCGGGCGCTGCGCGGTCCGTTCGTCGACGGCGAGCTCCGCACCCCGGCCGTGGTCGGGCTGCTCGGGTCGATCGTGGCGGTGGTCGCCGGTGCGCTGATCCGCCCCGGGGGGTCGCCGACGCTGCTGTTCCCGCTCGAGGGTCGCTTCGTCATCTGGGGTGACCGCACCCTCGTCGTGCTGGTCTCGCTGGCCGGGGTCGGCGCTCTCCTGGCGGCGTGGGTGGCGGTCTTCAAGGTCGTCCGGCGCCGCTACCACGCCCACGACGCCGTGCCGGTGTCGACCGCGGTCGGGCTCTGGATCGTGTGGGCGATCCCGTTCGCCCTCGGCCCGGCGCTGTTCAGCCGGGACGTGTTCAGCTACGCGGGCCAGGGCGAGACGGTGGCGCAGGGGTTCGACCCGTCCACCCTGGGTGTCCGGGTGCTCGGGCAGTCCAACGAGTTCCTGGCGCTCGTGGACCCGGTCTGGCGTGGCACCCCGTGCCCGTACGGGCCGTTCTGGTTGTGGATCAGCTCGGGGTTCGCGACCCTCAGTGGTCACCAGCCGCTCGTGGCGGTCCTGATGTTCCGACTCCTTGCGATCGCCTCGGTGGCGGTCTCGGTCTGGTGCCTGATCCGCCTGGCCCGTCACTACGGCGGTGACGTCTCGACCGTCGTCGTGCTCGCGGTCTGCAACCCGATCGTGATGCTGCACGCCATCTCGGGGGCGCACAACGAGGCGTTGATGATGGCGCTGATCCTGGTCGGGATGGTGCTCGCCGTGGAGGGCTACCTGGTCCCGGCGGTCGTTGCCTGCGCGCTCGCGGCGGCGATCAAGATCCCGGCGTTCGCCGCAGTGGTCTTCCTGGGCTGGGCGGCCGCCGGTCCCGGCGCCACGTTCCTCCGGCGGATCTGGAGCACGGCGTGGGTCTCGGCGGTCGGCGGCGCCGTGGTGGCGGCCGTCTCGGTCGCCTCGGGCCTCGGGGTCGGATGGATCGGCGCCCTGCAGACGGCGGGCGGCGCCCGGTCGCTCGTAGCACCGGCGCGGGTGGCGGGCATTGCACTCGCCGACCTGCTCGGGTGGTTCGGCGTGGAGCTCTACGACGCGGACGTGAAGCGGGTGACGACCCTGCTCGGCCTGGCGCTCGCCGCCGCGCTGTCGGCGGTCATCCTGCTGCGGACCAAGGACCGGGTGCCGTTCGTGTCGCTGGGGCTGGCGCTCCTGATCGTGTCGCTGCTCGGTCCGGCGCTGTACCCGTGGTACGTGCTGCCGGCCTTCGCCATCATGGCGCTCACCCTCCGCGAGTCACGGATGTGGCTGCTCGTCGTGCTGTCGGTGATCGGATGCGTGATCACGTTCCCGTCGGGCACGACCGCGCTCTACCGGGTGGGCGGCCTGGGTGCCTGGATCGTCCCGGCGATCGTGGTGGGCGGGCTGGTCTACTGGTACCGGACCCTGCGTCCCCGCGGTGACGCCGCCGACGAGCCGGCCGACCTGGAACCGGTCCCGGCGAGCGGCCCGTTCGGTTGACGGACCACGGGTCGGCTCCGGCCGACCGTCCCGCCGCGGGTCGCCGCGACACGGTCCGCTGGTTCGCGACCACGGCCGCCGTGCTCTCGGTCGGCGCCTCGCTGGCGAGGTTGTGGTCGTCGACGCCGACGAGCCGGATCGACTTCTACGTCTACGGCGAGGCGATCGCCTTCGCCCGTGGCGGCGGGTCGCTCTACGACTTCGCCTACGAGGTCCTGGGGCTGCCGTTCCTGTACCCGCCGTTCGCCGCGCTGGTGCTCTGGCCGGCGTCGGTGCTCACGGACCGGACCGGCGAGGTGCTGGGGCTGCTGGTGACGATGGGCTGCACCGTGGCGTTCCTGGGGGTCGTCGGTTCGTCGCTGGCCCCGGTGGTCGCCCGTCGGTGGTCGGAGGCTCCGCTCGCCCGGCCGGTGGTGCTCGTCCCGGCGGTGATCGCGGCGGGTGTGTGGGCCATGCCGGTGACGCTGACGGCGCGGCTCGGTCAGGTGAACGCGCTCATCGCCGCGCTGGTCGTGCTCGACGTCTGGCTCGTCCGCCGGGCGGCGTCGGGCGCGCCGAGCCGCATCGCCGGTGTCGGCACGGGCCTGGCAGCGGCGATCAAGCTGACGCCGGCCGCCCTGGTCCCGTACTTCCTGCTGGTCCGACGGGGTCGCCAGGCCGCTGTCGCCGTGGTGGCCGCGCTGCTGGCGACCGCAGCGGGGGCGCTGGTGTTCCCCGCCGACACGTGGCGCTACTTCACCGCCGAGGTGTTCTCCACGGATCGGGCGCCGGACGTGTCGATCATCTTCAACCACTCCGTCCG
>SXMI01000151.1 GCA_005777415.1 Actinomycetota bacterium
GACCGCCTCCACCGGCCGGGGACCTGCACGACGAGCTATCAGCGTCACGAGGACGGCGGGTGCGCCAACACCGTGAGCATCCCCGACGAGGTCGGCATCCTGCAGGTGACCAACCGTGATCGGGTCGGTGGTCACGGACTGCGCCTCGCTGTGCCATCCTGACCGGGGGGCAGGAAGCAGCGGTTGAGGCCGCGCCGATCGGGCTGGGTGGAGCACCCGGGCCGATCGAGGAGCGGAGAGGAAGCCGCAGAGTGCCGCAACGGAGCGAGGACGCACGAGCATCGATCGTCGCCGCGGCCTGGCGACTCGCCGACCGCCGGGACGTCTCCCAGATCCTGGCCGGTGTGTCGTTCCGGGACGTGGCCCGGGAACTGGGGATGTCGGCGTCGACGATCAGCTACCACTTCTCCGGGCCGTCGGACCTGGCGTGGGCCATGCTCGATGCGCTGGTCGACGACATCGACCTGGAACCGCTCCGTGTGCTGACCGAGGTGCTGCGGGCGGAGGACGTTCCCTCGGATGTCGCCTCCTTGGTGCGGGCTGCGACCCAGGCCGACTGGGAGGTGCTCGCCACCGAGGAGTCCGCCGCCTTCGAACGGCGGCTCATGCGGGCGCTGGCCGCGACGGGTGGCCACGAGGACCGTGAGCAGATCGCCCTCCGGCTCCGCGAGCTGGTCTGGGATCGGTACATCTCGTCGCTCTCCGAGATGATCGAGACCCTCTGCGACCGGAGCGGTCGGCACTTCGCCGAGCCGGTCACCCCCCGGGAGATGGCCCGCCTGTCGACCGCCTTGGTCGAGCGGCTCCTGCACCAGTGGATGGTGGACCCCGACGGGGTGCGCGACGACCTGGCCGCCGACGGGATCGTGGCGCTGTACTCGGCCCTGCTCCGGCCCGACCACCAGCGGGTCCACGTCGACGAGCTCGAGGCATCGATGCGCCGACGTGACGAGGCCGACCCCGAGGTCGCCGAACGGCTGCTCTGGCAGCGTGAGGTTGCCGTGGCCGCTGCGGGCCTGTTCACCCGACCTCCCGGCGAGGTCACGCTCACCGAGATCGCCGAGTCGGCCGGGGTGTCGGTCCGCTCGGTCGGTCAGGGCTTTCGGTCGTCGACCGAGGTGGCCGCCGTGTCGACCTACCGGCACCTGTCGAAGCTCAGCGCCGCCTTCGATCGCCGGGTCGAGGTCGACGTCGAACTGGGGCTGGTCGACGCGCTCTGCGAACTGGTCCGCCTGGTCCGAGCCGAGCCCAACGCATGGGGGGCGCTCGCGATCGAGCGTCCGCGGTCGGCGTTCCGCGGCGAGGCGGACGGGATCCACCTGGCGGTGCCGCTGGACGCCATCGTCGACACCTCGGTGCTGGCCATGGGCTCGCACCTTTCGGAGGGTGAGCGGATGGACCTCAGTCGACTGGTCATCGACACGGTGCTGAGCTACTCGCTGACCCGGCCGACGGCGGCACCGGCGGCCGTGACCGAACTGGCGCTCCGACTCCTGCCCGTCCGTGGAGCGGACGCACTCGGCTCGACCTACCGGGCCGACTGACTGCACACGTGCGCGGTCGAAGCGGTGCGATCACCCCGATCGGCGTCGGTGTCGAGCCGGTGCGCTTCTCCTCCGGCTGCGCCCTCGGGTAGAACCGAGGGCGAGGTCGACACGCTCGCTCGCCCCATCGCAGGCGTGGCCGTCCTCGCCGGCGGGCCCCGGGTGTGTGCGCACCCAGGGGCCCGTGCCGTACCGATGTGAGCCGCTAGTTTCGCCGACGTGAGCCCGCCCGAGTCGGTCAACTTCGCCGACGTCTGGGAGGCGATCAGCGATCGGGTCCGGGACCGTCCGGCGGGGGTGGTGGGCGACCGTCGGCTCACCTACGGCGAGCTCGAGGACCGGGCGAACCGCCTGGCCCAGGTGCTGATCGGCCTGGGTGTCGGCCCGGGCGACGCGGTGGCGTGCCACCTGACGAACTCCTCGGAGTACCTCGAGACGCTTCTGGCGGCCTGGAAGCTCCGGGCGGTTCCGGTCAACGTGAACTACCGGTACACCTCGGAGGAGCTGGCCCACCTGTACCGCGACTCGGGCGCCGTGGTGGCCGTCGTCGACGCGGACCTGCTGGAGCGGGTCGACGCGGTGGCGGATCAGCTCGACTCGTTGCGCACGGTGCTCGTCGTCGGCGGAGGACCGGCGACACCCGGGCCGACCGGGCTGCACGACGTGCGCTCGTTCGACGAGGCGACCGGGCGGGTGTCGGCCGACCGGCCCGAGGTGCCGGGGCGGGGTGAGGACGACCTCTACGTCATCTACACCGGGGGCACCACCGGACTGCCCAAGGGTGTGGTCTGGCGCATGGGGGATGCGTTCTTCGGCTGTCTGGGCGGCGGCGACCCGATGCGGATGTCGGGACCGGTGGCCGCACCCGAGGAGCTGATGGAGCGGATCGTGGACTTCGACTTCACCTTCTACGCGCTCGCCCCGCTCATGCACGCAGCCGCGCAGTGGGTGTCGTTCATGTGGCTGTTCTGCGGGGCCCGGGTGGTGCTGCACGAGGGTCCGTTCGATGCGGGACAGGTGTGGCGGACGATCGAGCGGGAAGGGGTGTCCACCACCACGGTGGTCGGCGACGCCATGGCTCGGCCGCTCTGCGACGACTGGGACACCAACGGTCCCTACGAGGTGTCGACGCTGTTCGCCTTCTCCAACGGCGGGGCCCCGTTGTCGGCCGGGTTGCGCGAGCGGCTCCAGGCCGCCCTGCCCGGTGTGGTCTTCACCGACGGATTCGGGTCGTCGGAGACCGGCATCCAGGGCAGCAGCCGCCTCCAGCCGGGCGACCGGAGCGCCGGGACGGCGCGCTTCGACGCGGTGGCGTCGGGGACGCTGGTCCTCGACGACGACCTCCGCCCGGTCGAACCGGGCAGTGGCGTCGTCGGACGCGTCGCGCACGGCGGATACCTGCCGCTCCGCTACCACAACGCCCCGGAACGGACCGCCGAGACCTTCGTGGAGGTCGGCGGCCAGCGGGTGGCGCTGAACGGCGACATGGCGATGGTCGAGGCCGACGGGAGCGTGGTGCTCCTGGGTCGCGGGTCGCTGTGCATCAACACGGGCGGCGAGAAGGTCTTCCCCGAGGAGGTCGAGGGGGTGTTGAAGTCGCACCCTGCCGTCTACGACCTGGTCGTCGTGGGCGTCCCGCACGACCGGTGGGGCGAACAGGTGACCGCAGTCGTCCAGCCGGTCGAGGGGTCGCAGGTCGCACTCGAGGACCTGGTGGCCCACGGCCGGGAGCACCTGGCGGGCTACAAGCTCCCGCGAGCGGTCGTCGTGGTGGACGCCGTGGTCCGGTCGCCGTCGGGGAAGGCCGACTACCGGTGGGCCCGTGCGACCGCCGTCGAGGCGGCGGCCGAGGTGACGACGTCCGAGGCGACGTCCGAGGGAACGACGTCCGAGGCGCCCCCCACCACCTGACCCCCACCACTCCGGATATACGGGTCGCGCGCGGCTCCGAGCGCGCGAAAAAGACCCTGAGAACGGTTGGTGGGGCTGCTCGGGGCGGGTTCGAGCTGGCCGGGAGCGCTCAGGCGAGGTGGTCGCCGGACTCGGCGAGCCGCTTGGCCCACGGATAGTCCGGCTTGCCCGACGGCGACCGCACGATCGTGTCGACGACGTGCAGCTCCCGGGGCACCTTGTAGCCGGCGATGTGGGTCCGGGCGTGGTCGGCGAGCTCCTCGACCGTGGCGGACTGGTCGTCGCGGAAGTGGACCACTGCCGCCACCCGCTGGCCCCAGCGCTCGTCGGGGACGCCGACCACCAGACAGTCGAAGACCGCCGGGTGCGACTTCAGCGCCTGCTCGACCTCCTCGGGGAAGATCTTCTCCCCGCCGGAGTTGATGCTGACCGTGCCCCGGCCGAGCATCACGAGCTTCCCGTCCTCGGTCCACCGGGCGAAGTCGCCCGCCACGGCGTAGCGGGTCCCGGCCACGTCGACGAAGGTCTCGGCGGTCTTCACCGGATCGTTGTGGTAGCCGATCGGGATGTTGCCCGAGCGGGCGAGTCGACCGATCCGGTCGTCGCCCGGCTCGATGGGCTGCAGGTCGTCATCGAGCACGACCACGTCCCGGCCCGGGTCGACCGTCGGGCCGCCGCCCTCGATCCGCTGGCCCTTGGCGGCGTAGGTGATCCCGTTGAACCCGCCCTCGGTCGAGCCGATCGAGTCGGTGATGATGAGGTTGGGGAAGCGCTCCAGGAAGCGGTCCTTGACCGACTGGCTGAACAGCGCCGCGCTCGATGACAACGCGATGAAGCTGGAGGCGTCCCACCGGTCGGGTTCGGCCTCGAGCGCTTCGATCAGCGGGCGTCCGATCGCGTCACCGGTGATGAGCATCGCGTTGATGCCGTGGGCGTCGACCAGGTCCCAGACCGCCTCGGGGTCGAACTTCGGCAGCAGGACGATGGTGGTCCCGATGAACCACTGGCTCATGGTGGCGATCTGGGCCGCACCGTGCATGAGCGGCGGGATGACGCAGAACACGAGACCGGTCTCGGAGGCGGCCGCCTGCTCCGCCTTGGTGTACTCCGATGCGACGCGCTCGCCGGTGAGGGCGTCGATGCCCTGGCCGAGGGCGAAGTAGATGTCCTCGCTCCGCCACACGACGCCCTTGGGCATGCCGGTCGTCCCGCCGGTGTAGATGACGTAGTGGTCGTCACCGGACCGCTCGGGGAAGTCCCGGTCGGGAGCGCCGGCGGCGACGGCCTCGTCGAACGGCACCGAGCCGAGGAGTGTGACCGGATCCTCGTCGCTGTCGTCCTCGATGTGGACGAACGTCCGGAGCGCCGGTGAACGGTCGGCCACGTTGGCGAGGCGGGTGGTGAACGCCTGGTCGAACACGCAGGCCACCAGGCCGGCGTTCTCGATGATGTAGGCGAGCTCGTCCTCGACGTAGCGGTAGTTCACATTGATCGGGACGGCCCGCACCTTGAGGCACCCGAGCATGGCGGTGACCCACTGCTCGGAGTTCACGGCGTAGATGCCGACGTGGTCGCCGGGCCCGACCCCGGCCGCCTGGAGGTGGTGGCCGAACCGGTTCCCGCGGGCGTCGAGCTCGGCGAAGGTGTACTCCCGGCCCCGGTCGACCACGCACAGGCGGTCGGGAACGGCGTCGACGGTGTGTTCGAACAGGTCAGCGATGTTGTAGGCCACGCCGGAAACCTAGATCAGGTGACGGCGATCGGGCAGGCCGGACCCGGGCTCGTCACCGGAGTCGGGCCGCTCAGTCGACGGCGGCCTCGCTGCGTGCGCTCGCCGACGTCGGCGTCACCGGGGCCGGCGGCTTGACCAGCGTCGGGTCGACCACTCCGGCCAGCTCCACGAGTTCCTGGAACGCAGGGGCGACGTCGGCGGCGAGGTCCCACAGGTCGTCCATGAGCTCCTCGTCGGCGAGGAATCCGATGTCGACGTGGTCCCGGTAGCTCAGCACGGTGATGTTCAGCCCGGCGCCGTCCATGATCGGGCCCATCGGGTAGGTCGCCACCATCTCGGCCCCGGCGAAGTAGAGCGGGAACGGCGGGCCGGGGACGTTCGAGATCACCAGGTTGTGGATCGGCCGGTGCTGACTCGCCAGGCCCATCGACGAGTACAGCCGGGCTGCGAGCCCGAAGGTCGTCGGCGCGGCCCACTCCGCCCAGTCCGTCAGCATGTGGGCGCCGATGGCGTTGTGGTCCTCCTTGGCGCCCTGGGTGCTGGCGACGATGGCGTCGAGTCGGGCCTGTGGGTCGTCGAGGTGGACGGGCAGCGCCGTGAACATCGCCGAGACCTTGTTCCCGCCGGAGCCGGCCTCGGACTCCTCCCGGACCGATACCGGCACGACCGACACCAGTGGGATCTCGGGCAGCGCATCGTGGCGTTCGAGATAGCGGCGCAGGGTGCCGGTGCAGATGGCGAGCACCACGTCGTTGACCTTCACGTCGAGCGCGACCTTGACCTGCTTGACGGTGTCGAGTGGAACCCGGGAGAACGCCACGGTGCGGTGCGGCCCGATGGAGCTGTTGAACGGGGTCCGTGGCGCCGTGAGCGGCACCGCCCCGTGCCGGACGTCCGGGTTGCGGATGTTCCCGATGAGGGTGGCGATGGAGCGGGCGGTCCGCCCCACCAGCCCGACCGCATCGCCGGCCAGCTTCAGCTTGGACGCCGCGGCGTAGGACACCAGCTCGAGGTCGCTCGGCACGTGCTCGGGCGGAACGGGGTCGGCCTCGACCTCGCGGCCGTCCGGCGAGAGGTCGAAGAGCTCGGTCATGATCTCCGCACCCGCGGCACCGTCGATCGCTGCGTGGTGCACCTTGCAGACGAAGCCGATCCGGTCCTGCTTGAGCCCCTCGATGATCCACATCTCCCACAGGGGCCGGTTCCGGTCGAGCGGGACGGACACGATCTGTCCGGCGACCTCGGCGAGCTCACGCCGACCACCGGGCGACGGGCAGCCGATCCGCCGCACGTGGTAATCGAGGTGGAAGTTCGGGTCCTCGATCCAGACCGGATGGTGCAGCTGGAACGGCACCCTCACGAGTCGACGCCGGAACGGCGGGACGAGCGGGAGGCGATCACGGATCGTGTCCTTGATCGACTCGAAGCTGTAGCCGCCGGGCATGGTGCTGGCGTCGAAGATCCCGACCATGGCCACGTGCATGTGGCTGCGCGGCGTCTCCAGGTAGAGGAAGGTCGCGTCCATCCCCGAGAGTCGTTCCACGTCGGCACCTCCGCCCTCCGTCCCGGCGGGACGGTTCGCTCCCGTGTCGCTGCGTCCGGACGGACCCCACGACAGGAACGGGTCACAGTCTGGCGCACGATGCGGGTTCGGTGCCCGCCGAGTTGTGGGCTCTCGGGTCGGGGGCGAGACTGGCCCCCGTGTGGACCCCGTTGCTCCGTCAGGGGATCGTCCGTCTGGTCCTGGCCCTGAACGCCCGCTACCCGGTGCACCGGAACCGGGTCCTGACCATCCCGTCGTTCTTCGCGTCCTGGCTCACCACCGAGGCGGCCCCGGTGTGGGCGGGATGGTGGATCGTCCGGACCGCCGTGAGCCTGTCGGGCCGCCGGGAGCGTCTCCGGGCCGGCGATGTGGTCGGACTGGGCCTCACCGCCGCGGCCACGGGCCTGCTCGCCCGTGAGATGGTCGACGGCATCCGGTCCGACGAGCAGTTCCGGGGTGCCCTGAGCCCGCTCGTCCCGGCGGAGGAGCTCGACGACCGGCCCCGGTGCGATCGGCGGGGGTCGCTGGTGCCCTGGTTCAACGGTCGCCGCCATCGCAGCCGTCACCGCGGGGTCGTGTTCTCCGAGGTCGACGGTCACCGGCTGAAGCTGGACGTCTACGAGCCGGTGACGCCGCCGGCGCCGGGGGAGCGGCGTCCGGCGATCATCCAGATCCACGGCGGTGCCTGGGTGATCGGCTCCAAGGACGAGCAGGGGATCCCGCTGCTCAACCACCTGGCGGCGCAGGGGTGGGTCGGGTTCAACGTCGAGTACCGGCTCAGCCCGAACGCCAAGTTCCCCTCGCACCTCGTCGACTGCAAGGCGGCGTTGGCCTGGGTGCGCGAGCACGCCGACGACTACGGCGTGGATCCCGACTTCATCGCGGTGACAGGTGGGTCCGCCGGCGGCCACCTCTGCGCGCTGATGGCACTCACGGAGAACGATCCGACGTTCCAGCCCGGGTTCGAGGAGTCGGACACCTCGGTCCAGGCGGCGGTCCCGTTCTACGGGGTCTACGACCTGTTGGACCGCGGCCGGGACCAGGTCGACACGTTCCTCCGGTTCATGGAGGAGGTGGTGATGGGCACCCACCCGGAGAAGGATCCCGAGGGGTGGGCCGCCTACTCGCCGATCGATCGGATCCACGGCGACGCACCTCCGATGATGATCGTCCACGGCGATGCCGACGTCCTGGTGCCCGTCGGCGGCGCCCGGCGGTTCACCGAGGCGCTGGGACGGTCGTCGTCCAACCCGGTCGTGTACGTCGAACTCCACGGCGCCCAGCACGCCTTCGAGGTGTTCCCGTCGTTCCGGACGGTGCGGACCGTCGAGTACGTCGAGCGGTTCCTCACCTGGGCCCACGACCACCGTGCATCGCTCGCTCCGGGCGAACCGGTCCAGGCGGGTCCACCCGCCGTGGGGTCGGCGACGCCCACAATGTCGGGGCATGGCACGGGACCCGGAACCCGATCCGCGGTCACCGGCGGAGCTCGACGAGTCGACTGAGCTCGACCCGGTCGCCGTCCACGATCACGCTCATCACCCGCACGGGCACTCCCACGACCTCGCCGAGCTGTCCGGCGGGATCGACGAGGGGCTCCGCCGTCGGATCCAGGCCACGGCTGCGGTCCTCTTCGTCTGCACGATCGTCGGGATCGTGGTGCTGTGGCCGTCGAGCAGCAGTCGGCCGGACCCCGGCTCGCTCGGCGTGGCCGACGGCTACTTCGACGCCACGGTGGTGGCCGTCGAGGAGTTCGCCTGCCCGGGCGCCGACACGGGTGCGTCGGGCTCCGCCACGACGACGGCGGTCGCGCCGTCGCCGGCCGACGAACCGGCGGACGGCCTGTGCCAGACCGTCACGTTCCGCCTGGAGCAAGGACCGGACGCCGGCGAGGAACGATCGGTCGAGCTCTTCGACTGGGGCCCGTACCCCGAGGTGTCCGTGGGGGACCGACTCGTCGTCCCCTACCTGGAGGACGCCCTGCCGGAGTTCCAGTACGCGCAGGCCTTCGAACGGGAGCGCCGGTGGCCGCTCGTCCTGCTGGCGGGGCTGTTCGCCGCCCTCGTCGTCGTCCAGGGTGGGCTCCGCGGGTTCGCGGCGCTGGCCGGGTTGATCGCCAGCATCGGGGTGATCGTCGTGTTCGTCCTGCCGGCGCTCGTGAGCGGGGAGCCGCCGGTGGCCGTGGCGATCGTGGCGGCGTCGCTGGTCGCCTACCTGGCGCTCTACCTGGCGCACGGGTTCAGTCCGCTCACGACCGTGGCGTTGCTGGGCACGCTTGCGTCGCTGGTCGTGGTCGGGATCCTGTCCTGGGTGTTCACGGAGCTGACCGTGCTGTCCGGGCTCTCCGAGGAGGCGCAGTACATCCGGGCCTTCGGTGGCGACCTCCAGTTCGGCGGACTGCTGCTCGCCGGGATCATCCTGGGTGCACTCGGGGCGCTCGACGACATGACGGTGACCCAGGCGTCGGCGGTCGCCGAGTTGCACCGGGCCGATCCGACGATGGGGTTCCGCGAACTGTTCCGGGCCGGTTCACGGATCGGTCGGGACCACATCGCCTCGACGGTGAACACGCTGGCGCTCGCCTATGCGGGCGCCTCGCTGCCGCTGCTGTTGTTGTTCGTCGAGTTCGACCGGCCGCTGTCGCGGGTGTTGACCTCGGAGGTCGTGGCGACGGAACTGGTCCGGACGCTCGTCGGGTCCATCGGCCTGGTGGCCTCGGTGCCCCTCACCACCCTGTTGGCGGCCCGGCTCGTTGCGCCGCTGCGGACGGGGCGCGACCGCAGCATCCTGGCGCGATGAGTCCCGGTCGCTGACCTCAGCTGGTCGGCCGGTTCGCTGAGCCCCACCGCCGGGTCACCGCAGCCCAGTCGAGGGGCCGGGTGACGGCGTGCTCGCCGAACGAGCCCCACGCGTCGGCCGGAAGCTGCCAGCAGACCTCGAACTCGATGCCGTCCGGGTCCCGGGCGTACACGCTGAGGGCCACGCCGTGGTCCGACTCGCCGACCAACGCCCCGAGTTCGAGGAGCCTCGCCCGTCGGTCGACGAGGTCGTCGAACTCCTCGACCTCCCAGGCGAGGTGGTAGAGGCCGAGGCCACGACCCGGGCCGCCCGGGACCGCCGGGATCTCGAAGAGGCCGAGGTCGTGGTGGGCGTCGCTGGCCGGGAGGGTGAGGAACACCGCGCCTCCCAGGTCCTCGACGACGTCCATCCCCAGCGCGGAGCGGTAGAAGTCGGCCGACCGGCTGGCGTCGGACACGTACAGCACCGCGTGCTGGAGTCGCCGGACGGCCATCTCAGGCTCCCTCGCCGAGCGGTCGGACGGCCTCGACCTCGAGGGTGATGTCGACCTGCTTGCCGACGACCAGGCCGCCGGTCTCCAGCGTCTGGTTCCAGGTCAGGCCGAAGTCGGTCCGGTCGATCCGGGTCGACGCCGAGAAGGCGACCCGACCCATGCCGTAGGGGTCGTCGATCTCGCCGTCGAAGGAGGTGCGGAGCTCGACGCTGCGCGACGTGCCCCGGACGGTCAGGTCCCCGGTCACGATCCAGTCGTCACCGTCCTGGCGGATGCCGGTGGAGGTGAAGGTGAGGGTCGGGTGCGACTCCACGTCGAGGAAGTCTGCGGAACGCACGTGGGTGTCGCGTCCCTCGTCCCGGCTGTCGAAGGAATCCGCCTGGATGGTCACCGACACGGCCGAGGCGGCCGGGTCCGGATCGATCGTGAGGCTGCCCTCGAACGACGTGAACTCGCCTCGCACCCTGGCGAGGCCGAAGTGGCGGACGGCGAATCCGACGCTGCTGTGGGAGGGGTCGATGGCGTAGGTGCCGGGGGTGGGGAGGTTGCTCACGTTCGCTCCTGTTCGGGGGCCGCCCGGTGGGTGCCGGAGGGTTGCGGCTCCGTGCCGCAGTCAGCACTGTACCGACCTATTAGTTGATATGTCAACTATCTGATCGCGGTTCGAGCGGACGGTCGATCACGGCACTCGCCCGGCGACGCGCCGTCCGCGGCCGGTACCATCCGGACCGTGAACGATCGACCGCCGACCGACGAGTGCGATGTCGATCCCGGCGGCTCGTCGATCCGGACCTTCGGGCTGCTGCTCGAGGCCCATGCCCGGCTGACCCGGGTGCTCGACGACGAGCTGCGCGCCAGCGACGGCATCACGCTGCAGACCTACGAGGTGCTCCTCCGTGTGAGCCGGTCGCCCGAGGGCCGGGTTGCGATGTCGGAACTGGCCCAGGTGCTGGCGCTCACCAACGGCGGGGTGACGCGACTGGTCGATCGGCTGGAGGGTGAGGGTCTGGTCGAGCGGCGGGCGTGCCCGACGGACCGCCGGGTCGTCCACCTGGTCCTGACCCGGCGGGGCCGCAACGTCCTCCGGCGTGCCACCGAGCACCACATCGAGTCGCTCGAGCGCCACCTCGACGGTCGACTCGACCCGGTGGACCGGGACGTACTCGACCGCTCGTTGGACCGGCTCCGGCGGACCTGCGACGAGTGGCGGCCCGGCGCAGCGCACGAACGGACGGTGGGGCCGCCGGCCTGAGGCCCGCCGACCCCTGCTCGACCCTGCATCGTGTCCGCCATCCCTGAGTTCGCGACCGAACCGCTCTGGGTCCCGCCGCCGCACCGCGTCGCCGCCTCCGCCATGGAGCGCTTCCGTCTGGCGGCGGTCGAACGCTGCGGGCGCGACCTGCCCGACACCACGGCGCTCCACCGGTGGTCGGTCGACGAACCCCGGCCGTTCTGGGGCCTGCTCGCCGAGCGACTGCTCGGTGCCGGGGTCGGTGGACCGGACTGGGGCGCCTCCGTGCTCGGGCCCGCCCTCGTGGGCCCGAGCGGCGCGGCGATCGCCGGGGCCCGGTGGTTCCCCGACGCCCGACTGAACGTCGCCGAGCACATCCTGGACGGCGGCGGTGCGACCGGTCCGCTGGTCGTATCGGTCGACGAGCGCGGTGGCCGGATCGAGTTGTCGCGCGCCGTTGCCCGCGACCTGGTCGGACGGTACGCGTCGGCGCTGCGCCACTCGGGTGTCGGAGCTGGCGACGTGGTGGCCGCGTGGATGCCCAACGTCGCCGAGACGGTCCTGGTGATGCTGGCCGCAGCGTCGATCGGAGCGGTGTTCACGTCCACCTCGCCGGACTTCGGCGTGGACGGCGTGCTCGACCGCTTCGGCCAGGTGCGGCCCCGGGTCCTGGTGGCCGCCGACGGCTACTCGTACGGCGGCAAGCGGTTCGACCGGCGGGCCGAGGTGGCAGCGGTTGCTCGGCAGTTGCCGGACACCACCACGGTGCTCGTCGGGTTCCTCGAGGACGGTGTCGCCGGTGACCCCCGGACGTCCTCGGGTTCCGTCCCGGGGGCCGTTCCGCTCGGCGACTGGCTCGACGACGCACCCGAGGATCCACTCCGCTTCGAGCAGTTGCCGTTCGACCACCCCTGGTACGTCCTCTACAGCTCCGGCACCACGGGCGTGCCGAAGTGCATCGTCCACCGGACCGGCGGTGTGCTGCTCCAGCACCTCAAGGAGCACCAGTTGCACGTGGACCTGCGACCCGGTGACCGGGCCTGCTACTTCACGACCTGTGGGTGGATGATGTGGAACTGGCTGGTGTCCATGCCGGCGTCCGGGGTCACCCCGGTGCTGGTCGAGGGCAACCCGTTCCACCCCGGTCCGGAGGCGCTCTGGCAGTTGGTCGAGTCGGAGCGGCTCGACTTCCTGGGGGTTTCGGCGAAGTACCTCGACGCCGTCCGGACCAGTGGCCTCCGGCCGGCGGAGGCGGTGGACCTGAGCAGCCTGCGGACGGTGGCGTCGACCGGTTCGCCGTTGTCACCCGAGGGATTCGAGTGGGTGGCCGGTGCGGTCGCTCCGGGGGTCGGGCCCGACGGCCTGCACCTGGCGTCGATCTCCGGCGGCACCGATCTGTGCGGGTGCTTCGCCGCGGGCGACCCGACGCTCCCGGTGTACGCCGGTGAGATCCAGGGTCCGGCGCTGGGTATGGCCGTCGACGTGTGGCGCTCCGACGGGGACCCGGCCGAGGTGGGCGAGCGCGGCGAACTCGTCTGCACGCAGCCGTTCCCGTCCACGCCGTTGCGGTTCTGGGGCGACGAGGACCCGGAGTCGCCGGGCGTCGTCCCCGGACCCCGGTACCGGGCGGCCTACTTCGAGGGCTTCCCCGACGTGTGGACCCATGGCGACTTCGCCTCGTGGACCCCCCATGGTGGTCTGGTGATCCATGGCCGCTCCGACACCACGCTCAACCCCGGAGGGGTGCGGATCGGGACCGCCGAGATCTACCGGCAGGTCGAGGGCGTCGACCGGGTGGTCGAGTCGCTGGTGTTCGGCCAGGAGGTCGACGACGACGTTCGGATCGTGCTCCTGGTTCGACTCGCCGGCGGAGAGGTCCTCGACGACGACCTGGTGGCCGAGATCCGTGGTCGGGTGCGAACCGGCTGCACGCCCCGCCACGTGCCGGGGGTGGTGGTCCAGGTCGACGACCTGCCGCGCACGCGCTCGAACAAGCTCGCCGAGCTCGCCGTGGCCGACCGGGTCAACGGCCGGGAGGTCCGGAACACGGGTGCGCTCGCCAACCCCGAGGCGCTCGACCACGTCGCCGAACGGGTCCCCGCCCCCTGACCCCCCTGCCCCCCTAACCCCCCTGCCCCCCTAAC
>SXMI01000152.1 GCA_005777415.1 Actinomycetota bacterium
GGGGTCGGACGACGGTCTGGGTCACCCGTCCCCCGATCCGATGGCCCGGTCGAGCGCCCGGTCGAAGTCGGGGAACCCCACGAGGCAGGTCTCGGGGTGGAGCCGGACCCCGGTCGCCTCCAGCACCCGGGCGGCGACGGCCACCATCAGGTCGAAGACGTCGTCCGCCGAACCGGACGGGTCGGCCTGGAAGAAGTTGGCGTGCTTCGGGGACACCTGGGCGGTGCCGGTGCGGTACCCCTTCAACCCGGCCTGCTCGATCAGGGCGCCGGCCGAGGAATCGGGCGGGTTCGTGAAGACCGACCCGGCGTTCTGACCACCGGGCTGGTGCTCACGGCGCCAGCGGACGATGTCGGCCAGCATCCGCTCGCCGTCCTCCGGGTCGCCGGCCCGCAGCTCCAGGTCGGCGTGCACGACGACCTGGCCGGGACGGAGGCCCGAGGTCCGGTAGCCCAGGTCGAGGTCGTCGCGCTCCACCTCCTCATCCTCCCCGGTCGTCAGGTCCACGACGCGGACCCGCGACAACGAGGCCGCCATGTCCGAGCCGTGGCCCCCGGCGTTCATCCGCACGGCGCCGCCGACCGATCCCGGGACGCCGACGGCCCACTCGAACCCACTCAGGCCGGCCGCCACCGTCCGGCGGGCCAACACGGGCAGGCTGACCGCGCCGCCGGCGCGCACCGTCGAGGTGCCGTCGTCGCCGACCGGGGTGACGTCCACGCGCTCGAACTCCCCACCCAGCTGGACGGCCAGGCCGTCGAGTCCGCACTCGGCGACGAGCAGGTTGGACCCTCGTCCGACCACGAGGACCGGGACCTCCCGGCCGGTGGCGACCTGCCGGGCCACGGCCGCCGCCACCGCCGCCAGCTCGTCGGCATCGAGCACCTCGGCGAACCATCGGGACGCACCACCCACCCGGTAGGTCGTGAGCGGACCGAGAGGGTGGTCGTGGCGGAGCCGGTCGCCGAGGAATCCCAGGTCGTCGTCGAGCCCGCTCACCGCTCACGCTCCCGGAGGCCCGCCAGCACCCGCGGACCGACGGTCGTCACGTCCCCGGCGCCGATCGTCACGAGCACGTCGCCCGCACGGAGCTCGTCGAGCAGGTACTCCACCACCTCATCGAGCGTGGGCCGCCACACCAGCGGGGACCGTCGTCCGGTCCCGGCGACGGCCTCGAGGAGCAGTTCCCCGCTCACCCCGGGGCGGGGCGCCTCGCCCGCCGGGTAGAGGTCGCAGAGCACCAGGACGTCGGCGTCGCCGAAGGCGCGGCCGAACTCGTGCCAGTGCCGCTCGGTGCGCGAGTAGCGGTGCGGCTGGAACACGGCGACGACGCGCTGCCAGTCACCGCTCCGACAGGCCGCGAGCACGGCCTCGACCTCGGTCGGCAGGTGGGCGTAGTCGTCGACGACCGTGACGCCCGCAGCCGTGCCGATGACCTCGAAGCGTCGATCCACCCCGGCGAAGTCGGCGAGGGCGGCGGCCGCGGCCGACAGGTCGGCACCCAGCTCGGCACACAGCGCCAGCGCGCCGGCGGCGTTGCGGGCGTTGTGGAGCCCGGGCAGGGGGACCTCCACCGGCACGGCCCCGCCAGCGCCCGAGTCCAACCGGAACCGCACCCCCCACGACGACAGCACCGGACCGTCGATCCGGTGGTCGGCATCGGCCGCCGTGCCGTAGGTGCGGGCACCGACCAGCCCGCCCAGCCGCCGGGCCGTCGGGTCGTCGGCACAGACGAGTCGTGGCCCGTCGGTACCGGTCAGGAACTCCAGGAAACCGGCTTCCAGCGCCTCCATCGACCCCCAGTACTCCAGGTGGTCGGCCTCGACGTTGGTGACCAGGGACGCCGTCCGGGGGCCGACCAGGAACGTCCCGTCGCTCTCGTCGGCCTCGAGGACCAGGGACCGACCCGAGCGGATCCCGGAGGCGGCACCCAAGGACGCCACCGGCGCCCCGATCAGGAACGACGGGTCCCGACCGGCACCCCGCAGGGCCACGGTCGTGAGCGCCGCCGTGGTGGTCTTGCCGTGGGTCCCGGCGATGGAGACGAACGGGTGTCGCTCCCCGATCGCCGGCAGCAGGTCGAGTCGGCGCAGGACGGGGATCCCCGCCGACCGGGCGGCGACCACCTCGGGATTGTCCGTCGGAACCGCCGTCGAGGCCAGCACGTAGTCGACGCCTGCGACCAGGGCGGCGTCGTGGCCGATGGTGACCTCGACGCCGGCGGCGCGCACTGCGGGGACCGCGTCGGTCGACCGCCAGTCGCTCCCGCTCACGCGGTGGCCGTCCTCGGCCAGCAGAACCGCACAGGCGCTCATGCCCGGACCACCGACACCGACGACGTGGATCCTCCTCGGGCGCGTCAGGTCGACGCGGACCTCAGCGGACATGTTCCACCACCAACGCGGCGACCGCCTCGGCCGCCGCGGGACGACCGAGCGATCGGGCCGCGTCCGCCCGGCGCCCGAGCGACCCCTCGTCCAACCAGCGCTCGACGGTCCCCACGACGACCCCGGCGCTGATCGCCTCGTCGTCGACCAGCTCGGCTGCCCCCGCCGCCACGAGCGCCGCCGCGTTGGCCCGCTGGTGGTCCCGCGTGGCGATGGGGAGCGGGACGAGGAGCGCCGGCACGCCGACGACGGCCAGCTCGGCCACCGTCGTGCCACCCGCCCGGCACACCGCCACGTCGGCGGCGGCGAGGACGGTCTCCATGTGGTCCTCGTAGGTCACCGCCCGGTACCAGAGGCCGTCGTGGCGATCGTGGTCACCGGCCGCCGACCGTTCGCTGCGCTGGCGGGCCCCCGGTGGGACCTCGCTCGAGTCACGGGCGCCGACGACGTGGTAGACGGCCAGGTCGCTCCGCTCGGACCACTCCTCGATCGCACCCCAGACCGCCCGGTTGATCGAGCGGGCGCCGAGTGAGCCGGCGACGACCACCACCAGGGTCCGTCCCGCCGGGACCCCCAGCGCGCGGCGGGCGCCCGGGCGGTCGCGGTCCTCGGCGACGGCCAGGATCTCGGCCCGGACCGGGTTCCCGGTGACCACGGCCCGGGGCAGGTCGGTGTCCTCGAAGGCCACGGCGCAGGCTGCGGCCCAGCGGGCCACGAGCCGGTTGGCGGCCCCGGCCCGGGCGTTCTGCTCCGCCACCACGACCGGCACCCGCCACAGCACGGCGGACAGGGCCGTGGCGAGACTGGCGAATCCTCCGACGGTCAGCACGACCCGGGGGCGAAACCGGCGGACCAGCACGATCGCCTGTGCGAACGCCCGCAGCAGACCCCAGGCCGCCGCGACGTTGTCCCAGGTCAGTCGCCGCTGGATGCCCCGACCCGGCAGCAGGGTGATCCGGAAACCCGCCGCCGGGACGAGCGTCGCCTCCAGGCCGCGGGTCGCGCCCACGAACTCGATCCCCTCGGCGGGGACCCCGCTGTCCACCAGCGCCCGGGCCACCGCCAGGCCGGGCAGGACGTGTCCGGCGGTGCCTCCCCCGGCGACGAGTGCGACGGGGCGGCGCGGGGAGGTGCTCACCGGTCCTTGGCGACGGCCACCAGGACACCGGCGGCCACGAGCGACAGCACGATCGACGACCCCCCGTAGGAGACGAAGGGCAGCGTGATCCCCTTGGTCGGGAAGAGCCCGATGGTCACGCCCAGGTTGATGAACGACTGGACGCCGAGCCAGACCGTGAGCCCGATCGCCAGCAGCTGTGCGTAGCGGGTGGACGCCCGACGAGCGATCGCCAGGCCCGACACGACCACCGTGGCCACCAGACCCACCACCACCAACGTGCCGACGAGCCCGTACTCCTCGCCCACCACGGAGACCACGAAGTCGGTGTGGGCCTCGGGCAGGTAGCCCCACTTGCCCCGGGACGAGCCGGGGCCCAGGCCGAACAGCCCGCCCGTGGCGAGGCCGATCTGCGACTGGACCAGCTGGTAGCCGGCGCCGTCGGCGTAGGCCTCGGGGTTCAGGAAGGCCGCGAGGCGGGCGGCTCGGAACCCCTCGAAGTAGCGGACGACGACGAACGCACCGGCCACCAGCGCCGCGGCGATCGCACCGATGGATCGCAGCGGCGCTCCGGCGGCCCAGAGCACGGCGATGAGCACGACCCCGAGGAGCACCGTCGTCCCCAGGTCGTCGCCGGCGAACACCAGGGCCGCCAGACCACCGGCGATCCCGAGGGGCAGCCGCAGGCCCCGCCAGGTGCCGAGATCCCGGCCGGTGTCGGCGAGGACGGCGGCGAGGCAGAGCACGAGGGCCAGCTTCGCGACCTCGGACGGCTGGAACTGGAGGCCCTCGGTGCCCAGCCAGCGCGTGGACCCGTTCCGACGGACGACCCCCGGGAGCAGTTCGCCGCCGAGACGTCGGGCGACCTCGCCGGCCGCCACGTAGCCGAGCAGGACCACGGCGGCGGCGGACACCGGGATGGTCAACCGCTCCCGCCACACGCGCAGCGGGATCCGGGCCGCCACCACGGCACCGACCCCGCCGACGAGGAGCCAGAAGACCTGGCGCACCACGAAGTACCACGCCGAGCCGGTCGTCTCGACGGCGAGGACCTGGGACGCCGAGTAGACGGTGAGGACCCCGACGCAGCACAGCAGCAGCACGGCGACCACCAGGACGCGCTCGGGCGACCCGGGGACGGCCACCCGGGCCACCGGCGGCGTTCGACGCGTGCGCGCGGCCGTCACGCCGACGCCGCCCGGTCGAGCCCCCGGACCAAGGAGGCGAAGTCCCGGCCGCGCTCGGCGTACGAGCCGTACCAGTCGAAGGACGCACAGGCCGGGGAGAGCAGCACCGTGTCACCCGGGCGGGCCAGTGACCGGGCGTGCTCGACCGCCTCGGCCATGCTCGACGCCACCGCCGACGGACGATCGGGGAACGCGGCCACCACGTCGGGCCCCGACTCGCCGATGCCGACGACCGCACGGACCCTCGGCCCGGCGGCGGCCAGCGCCGAGAGGTCCAGGCCCTTGTTGCGACCTCCTGCGACCAGCACGACGGCGTCGAACCCGGCGACCGCCGCCAGGGTGGCGTGCGGGGCGGTCGACTTGGAGTCGTCGACCCAGCGGACCCCGTCGATCTCGGCGACGAACTCGACCCGGTGCGGCGGCGCCGGGGTGGCGCCGAGGGCCCGTCGGACGCCGTCGACGGTGGCACCGGCGGCCAGCGCCGCCGCCGCCGCCGCCAGGGAGTTCGTGAGGTCGTGGGGCAGCGTCCGGGGGAGGTCGTCGACTTCGCCCAGATCGACCGCGTCCAGATCGACCGCGCCCGGATCGACCGGGTGGCTGGACGCACGGATCACGAGCCGGCCGTCGGCCACGGTCGCGACCTCGTCGACCGGCCGGGTCACGCCGCGCTCGTCGAGCGTGACCGCCACGACGCGCACGCCGTCGGGCACGGGCGCCGCCGCCACCACGGGGTCGTCGAGCACCAGCACCGCGGTGTCGCCGGGGCCCAGGTCGTCGAGGATCCGCTGCTTGGCGCGGCGGTACGAGTCCTCGTCCCCGTGGACGTCGAGGTGGTCGGGCGCCAGGTTCAACCACACCGCCACGGCGGGGGTGAACCTCCGGCTGTGGGCGAGCCGGAACGACGAGGCCTCGACGACGAACCAGTCGGGCGCCGGGTCGTCGATCGCGGCGACCAGCGGGACCTCGAGGTTCCCGACGGCGGCCGCAGGGATGCCCGAGGCCTCGAGCATGGCAACCACCAACAGGGTCACGGTCGTCTTGCCGTTCGTCCCGGTCACCGCAACGAGGGGCCGGTCGTCCCAGGCGGCGGCGAGATCGAACTCGGAACAGACCGTCACCCCGTGCGCCCGAGCCAGTCCGAGCGCCCGGTGCGTCTCACCCAGGCCCGGTGCGGGCAGCAGCACGTCGACCTCGTCGAGGGCCCGGACGAGGTCGTCGTCGTCCGGGGCCACGATCAGGTCGACGCCGAGTTCCGAGGCCAGTTCGACCGCAGTGTCGTCGGGGCGGTCGTCGACGAGCGTGACGCCCAGGCCCCGGCGGAGCAGCGCCCGGGCGGCGGCGGCGTTGGTCACGCCGACTCCGAACAGCAGGAAGCGCTCCCCCGGCAGCGGCCTGGTCATCCGATGCCCCCGTTGCGGATGTACTCCCGGAAGAACAGCCCGAGCCCCACGACCGTGCAGGCGGCGGTCAGCATCCACAGCCGGATGATCACCGTCGGCTCGATCAGCTTCCGGTCGATGCCCCGGCTGCGTTCCTCCCGGGCCTCGAGGTCGTGGTGGATGGGGGCGTGGAACGGCCGCTTGCCGAAGAACCGGAACGACACCACGAGGCCGATCACCGAGAGGGTCTCGATGACGAACAGAGCCCCCAGGATCGGCAGCAGCATCACCGTCGACGAGCTGAGCGCCAGAACGGCCAGACCGGTGCCGATGGCGAGCGAGCCGGTGTCACCCATGA
>SXMI01000022.1 GCA_005777415.1 Actinomycetota bacterium
GAAAACGCGCCCGGCGCCCCCGAAGGGGCCACCCGGTGACGCCGGCGGAACCGGCCCGAAAACGCGCCCGGCGCCCCCGAAGGGGCGCCGGGGCGGCGCAACGGGCGGCGGGAGCCCGAGCGCCTCTACCAGGTGGCGGGAACCTGGTGACGCCGAGTCCACCACAGACCGGCCGAGGCCGTCCACCAGAACGCCACCTGCGGTTCAGACGCCCGACGACGGACACATCCAGGCCAGCACGCACCGATCGCAGGCCGGTCGCCGGGCGATGCAGACCCGTCGGCCGTGCAGGATCAACCGCAGGCTGAACTCGCCGCGTTCGGCGGCCGGGACCATCGGGTTGAGCTCCCGCTCGACCCGAACGGGGTCGTCGTCGTCGGTGATGCCGAGCAGGGTCGTGAGCCGCAGCACGTGGGTGTCGACCGGCAGACCCGGCAGGCCCAGCGCCACGCTGCGCACGACGTTCGCCGTCTTGCGCCCCACCCCCGGGAGCGAGGTCAGGTCCTCGACCCGGGAGGGGACCTCCCCGCCGAAGCGGTCGGTGATCCCGGACGCCATGCCGATCAGGTTCGCCGCCTTCGACCGGAAGAACCCGGTCGAACGGATGAGCTCCTCGACCTCCTCGGGGTCGGCGACGGCGAGCGACGCCGCATCCGGGTAGCGCTCGAAGAGCGGCGGCGTGACCTGGTTGACCCGGGCATCGGTGCACTGGGCCGAGAGGATCGTGGCGGCGAGCAGCTCGAAGGCGTCACGGTGGTCCAGCTCGCAGACCGCGTCCGGGTACTCCTCGGCGAGCAGACGGTGGACGAGCTTGGCCCGGCCCGCCGGTGTTCGGGGCCGGACCCGGCGGTGTGGTCCCCGGGTCGGCGTCTGGCGCAGGGACGGGGCGGACACGGGCGCACGGTAGCCTCCGCGGCTGGTGGACGAACCCCGACGGATCCCGGCCGAGCACGGTGCGGACGCCCTCGTGTGGCGGGATGTCGGTGGGCATCCACCCGCCGGCGTCGGAGCTCCGGTCCGGTACCTCGACGAACTGCGACGACCGCTCCCCCTGGAGCCCGAGCAGTCAGGGCGGTGGACCGGCAGCGGGTTCCGGTCGTACCGCCCCGGGGCCGACGATGCCGCACTGCTCGACGTCAACAACCGGGCGTTCGCCTGGCACGCCGACCAGGGTGGCTGGGACCTCGACGACCTCGCCACCCGCACGGCGGCCGACTGGTTCCGCCCCGAGGACCTGCTGGTCCACGACGCCGACGACGGCCGCGGGATCGACGGGTTCTGCTGGACCCGGTTCCATCCGCCGACCGACGACACCCCGGCACTCGGCGAGATCTTCGCCATCGCCACCGACCCGGACCGACCCCGCCGGGGCCTGGGCCGGGCCCTGGCGGTCGTCGGCCTGGAGCAGCAGGTGCGACGGGGTGCCACCGTGGCCATGCTGTTCGTCGAGCGGGACAACCTGCCGGCCCAGCGGCTCTACGAGTCCATGGGGTTCACGCTCCACCGCCGACAGGTCGGCCACCTGCGCAACGGGACGGCGACGTGAGCGGTGTCGGCGCCAGCCGGTACGACCCCGACCGCGCGGCACTGTCGGACCTCCTCGACGGGGAGCCGGGCTACCGGCTCGAGCAGCTCTGGGACGGCCTGTACCGCCAGGGTCGGCCGCTCGAGGAGATCACCGGGCTCCCCGGGCCGCTCCGGTCCCGGCTCGCCGCCGCGCTGCCGACCGCGCTCGAGGCGGCCGCCGAGCAGCGGACCGACGACGGCGCCACCACGAAGTGGCTGTGGCGACTGCGCGACGGGGCGGCTGTCGAGACCGTGCTGATGCACTACGACGACCGGACGACGGTGTGCGTGTCGACCCAGGCCGGGTGCGCCATGGCCTGCGGGTTCTGCGCCACCGGCCAGGCCGGGTTCGAGCGCCAGCTGGGCGTCGGCGAGATCGTCGAACAGGTCGTCCGGGCCCAGTGGGCGGCGGGCGACCGGCGGGTGTCCAACGTGGTGTTCATGGGGATGGGCGAGCCGCTCGCGAACTTCGATGCCACCTGGGGTGCCGTGGAGCGGCTCCACGAGGACGTCGGGATCGGTGCCCGCCACCTGACCGTCTCCACGGTCGGGATCGTCCCCGGGATCAGGCGGCTCACCGAGGCCGGACTCCCCGTCGGGCTCGCCGTGTCGTTGCACGCGGCCGACGACGAGCTGCGTGACGAGCTGGTCCCGATCAATCGGCGGGACCCGCTCGCCGAGCTGCTCGCCGCCTGCGATGGGTACCGGTCCCGCACCGGGCGGCGCGTGACGTTCGAGTGGGCGCTGATCGCCGGGGTGAACGACCGGTTCGAGGACGTCGACCGTCTGCTGCCGCTGGCCCGCCGACTGTCGGCCCACGTGAACCTGATCCCCCTCAACCCCACCCCCGGCTACCCGGTGGTCGGATCCTCCCGGAACCGGGTGCACGCATTCCGGGACCGGCTGGCTGCCGGCGGAGTCGCCGTGACCATCCGGGACACCCGGGGCCGGGACATCGACGCCGCCTGCGGCCAGCTCCGGGCCGGCCACCCGGTGCAGGTCGACATCCCGACCCGGGATCGGGGAACAATGTCGCCGGGGACGTGAACCGATTCGGCCGCTCGTTCGTTGGAACATCGACGAGCGACGTGGGGCCGGCACCGGTGACCGGGAACGGGAGGGCAGCAGTGGGGGGATCGGGGGAACTCGAGTTCCGCACCTTCTACGAGCGTGTCCACGACCGCGTCACCTCCACGGCCACCCGCATGGTCCGCGACCGGACCACCGGCGAGGACCTGGCCGCCGAGGCGCTGGCCCGGGCGTACAGCCACTGGCGGGCCGTCCGGAGGCATCCGAACCCCGATGCCTGGGTCATGACGGTCGTCGGCAACCTGGCGGTCGACCACGTCCGACGCACGGGCCGCGACACGGCGCGGGACGCCCAGCTCCGGCTCCGACTCCGGGATCTGCCGCCGCCGGATCACGCCGCCCTGCGGATCGACCTGGCCGGAGCGCTCGCCGGGCTGAGCGCCCGCCAGCGTGACGTCGTGCTCATGCGCCACTACGCCGACATGAGCGAACGGGAGGTCGCCGAGGCGCTCGGCATCTCACCCGGTGCGGTCAAGAACCACCTGCACCGGGCCACCACCCGGCTGCGGTCCGCACTCGGGCTGGATGGAGCGGCGCCACCGGTCCTCGACCTGTCCACCCGGCCGATGCCGGCCGCTGCCACCGAGATGCCGACACCACCAGCGGCCCCGCCCCTCAACGCCAGTCCCGTGCCCGCCCCCGACCCGGAGTCCCCCCATGCCGTCGCCTGATGCCACCGAACTCGCCGGCGACCTGCCGTCGTCGGGAGCCCGATTCCCCGCACCCGTCGATGCGGACCGACGCTTCGAGGCGGTCGTCGCCCGGGGCCGGTCGCTGCGCAGGCGCAGGGTCGCCGGGCGGGGCGGGGCGGTCCTGGGAGCGGCCGCGCTGACCGTGGTGGCGCTCGTCGGGATCACCGGACGCGGTGACCCCACGACGACGGTCGTGTCCGAGGACCCGCGTCCGATGGTCGAACAGCCGACGGTCGAGCGGTTCGCCGACGCCGGGCCGGTGACGACCGCGGCGCCCACCACGCTGCCGGTGCCCAACTGCGAGGACCCGGCCGCGGCGTGCGACATCGCCGTGCAGGGGTCGGCCGCCCTGACGGCCCCGGCGGTCGCTCCGCCGGAATCCACGATTCCCCCGCCGGCCCCCACGACTCCCCCGCCGGCGCCGCCGACTCCCCCGCCGGCGCCGCCGAGCACGCCGGCGGTGAACTTCCCCACGCCCGAGGAGATGCCACCACCGACCGGAACGCTGGTGATCGGCGACCTCGTCGACGGGGCCGTCCGGATCACCGATCCCCAGACCGCCGACTACGTCGACGCCGCCGAGCGGATCTGCGTGAGCGCCTCCATCGAGGCCGTCCCGTCGGAGTTCGGCACCGGCCGCACGACCGTGTACAGCAGTGGATGCAGCGACGCCGCCGACGGCCGGGACCTGCCGCTCCGCCCCTGGGAGTCCATCGACGGAGTTATTACGAGAGCGATGCCTCTGGTGGTCGCTCCCGTCAGGGGCACCGTGCGCCGCGACACCACCCTCCGGATCGGGACCGGTTGGCTCGAACTGGTCCGCGCCGCCCGACCGCTCGAGTCCGGCCAGACCCTCACGCTCACGGTCGAGGCGTGGAGCGGAATCGGCAACGGCCAGAGCGACAACGATGCAGGCCGGAGCTTCACCCTCACCGTGCCGTGACCGGCCGATCCGGTCCGACGTCGTCGCCGGCGACGAGCAGGTTGGCCCGCAGGTAGTCGGCGGGCGTGCCGCAGTCCACGACGGGTCCGTCCACGTGGACCGTCTCGGACCGTCCGTCCCGGAGCGCCGACGACCAGACGACCTCCCAGAGGCCACTCGGCTCCGGTCGGCACCGCGCCACCGCCCACGGCGGCAGGAGCGAGGCCACCACGGTGCTGCCGGGGCCGAACCCGCCCGGGGTCGTGGTGCACAGGCGCACCCGGTCCCCGTCCCATCCGTCGAGCACGACCGAGAGGTCGACGCGGTGCCAGGTGTCGGCGTTGACCACGAGCGCAGCCCGTCCGTCGAGCCAGGGGGCCAGACGAGCCACACCGCCGGCCGTCCCGAGCGCCGGCGGCTCCTCGACCGACACGTGCACCCCGGGGTGGTGCGCCGCGAGGTGGGCCAGCATCAGGTCCGGGTGGTGGCACACGTTGACGGCCAGATCGGACGTCACGCGGGACAGCGCCGCGAGCGACCAGTCGAGCAGCGGACGGTTCCCGACCGGGCACAACGGCTTGGGCAGCAGGTCCGTGAGCGGCCGCAGCCGGGTGCCGGCACCGGCCGCCAGGCAGACGCCTGCCAGACTGTCACCCATGAACGAACGCCGGTGGTTCAACAGCCGTCAGCCGCAGACCCTGGTGATCAGCCAGTTCCTGTTGTACTTCGATGCGGTCTTCCTGGCGCTGGCGGCGTTGGGCTGGGGCGACGACTACGGGATCCCGAGCGACGGGATGATCGCCCGCCTCGTGTTCCTGGGGGCGGCGGCCGCCAACGCGTTCGGCGCCTTCGGGGTCGCCAACGAGATGAAGCGCGGCTACCAGGTGGCGGTCGTGGCGTCGTTCCTGCCGATCGTGGTGCGGTTCGTGATCGTGGTCCTGTACGGATCGATCGTCGGCGACGCCCTGTACTTCCTCCTGCCCGGCGGGATCCTCAACGCCATCTTCGTGTACGCGCTGATCGCTCTGCTGCTGCACCGGCAGTCGAAGGACTACCAGCGCCTCTACTTCACCTGAGCCGCACACCTGGGCCATGATCGCGCCATGACCACCAGCGTGAACGGCATCGCAGGACTCACCGAACTCGTCGGCACCCACCTCGGGTACTCCGACTGGCTGGAGATCACCCAGGAGCGGGTGAACACCTTCGCCGACGCCACCGGGGACCTCCAGTGGATCCACGTCGACGTGGATCGGGCCACGGCCGAGTCGCCGTTCGGCGGCCCGATCGCCCACGGCTACCTGACCCTCTCGCTCGGACCGGTGCTGATGCCGCAGATCCTCACCGTCTCCGGCGTGAAGATGGGCGTGAACTACGGGCTGGGCAAGGTCCGGTTCGTGAACCCCGTGCCGGTCGGCTCCCGCCTGCGACTGGGGGCCGCGCTCGACGAGGTGAAGTCGCTGGACGGCGGCTGGGCGCAGATCCACATGACGTTCACCTTCGAGATCGAGAACGTCGACAAGCCGGCCTGCGTGGCCGAGATCATCTTCCGCTACGCCGAGTGACCTGACACCGCCGCCACCACCACCCCACCACAAAGCAGGGAAGGGCGGGGGAAGGGCGGGGTGGTGCGGGGTCAGCGGAACTCGGGGAGCACCTCGGATGCGAGCAGCTCCAGCGTCTCGTGCTCCGGGAAGTCCGAGCACCAGAGGACGACGCCGCCACACCCCAGCGCTTGGTACTCGGCGAGACGCTCACAGACCTGCTCGGGTGTCCCGACCAGGTTGCCCGCCCGCCACGACTCGAACGGCTCGCCCCAGAAGCTCTGGGTCCCGGCGTCGACGATCTCCTGCTCGGTGGAGCGGATGAAGACCTCGGGTGACCAGGTCATCGTGATCTCATCGGGGTCGCGGCCGACCTCGGCGCAGTGGCGGTGCAGGACGTCGACCTTGTGGGTCCACTCCTCGGGCTTGCCACCGAAGTTCGAGTAGTCGGCGTGACGGGCCACGACCCGGAGCGTCAGCTGCTCGCCACCGCCCCCGATCCACACCGGGGGGTTCGGATCCTGCACCGGCTTGGGGTCGCACTGGGCGCCCTGCACGGTGAAGTGGCGGCCCTCGTAGGTGGCCTCCGGCTCGCTCCACATCAGCCGCACGATCTCGACCGTCTCCCGCAGCATCCGGATCCGGTCCGCGTTCGACGGGTAGTCGTAGCCGTAGGCCCGGTACTCCTGGTCGTACCAACCGGCGCCGATCCCCCAGTCGAGACGACCACCCGAGATCACGTCGACGGTGGCGGTCATCTTGGCGAGCAGCGCCGGGTTCCGGTAGCCGGCGCAGCCCACCATCTGGCCGAGCCGGATCGTCGAGGTGGCCTGAGCGAGTGCGGCGACGGTCGTCCAGCACTCGAACACCGACTCGTTCGAGGGCACGGGCACGTTGTGGACGTGGTCGTAGACCCAGACGGAGTCGAAGCCGAGCCGTTCGGCAGCCAGGGCGGTCGACAGCGTGACCTCCCACTGGGCCCCGGCATCGCCGACACCCGCCAGTTCGAGCTTCCATCCCTGCGGTGTGAACACTCCGAAGATCATGCGGGCACCCTACGGGGACGAGGACGGCCACCTCGGCGACCCGCAGCCGGGGACGACACGGTCGGCGGACCTCGGCGTCCTACGCTCCGGGCATGCCGACCGCATCCCTCATCGCCGACCGACGCGCTCGGCCGCTCCGGGCCCGCCTCGGTGGCGTCGTCGCCGTGATCGTCGTGGCGGCACTGGCGGCTGGCTGCAGCGCCCGCTTCGACGACCCGAACGCGACCAGCACGACCAGTTCCACGACCGGCCCCACCACGGCGCCGCCCTCCACCACTGCCAGTCCGCCGGCACCGGAGTCCGCCAGCGGGTTCCCGGCGGACTGGGTGCCGGCGCCGCTCGACTGGGCGCCGTGCTCGTTCGACGAGACGATCGACTGCGCCACCCTGCCTGTCCCGGTGGACTGGTCGCGGCCCACCGGCCCGACGATCGGCCTGGCCCTGGGTCGGATCAGGGCGACCGGCGACCGGGTCGGGTCGCTCGTCACCAACCCCGGCGGGCCGGGCGGATCGGGGCTCGAGTACCTGGTCGGACTGCCCCTCACCGCCGAGACCGGCCGCCGGTTCGACACGGTCAGCTGGGACCCACGGGGCGTCGGACGTTCACGGGTCGTCGACTGCGACAGCGGCGTGGACGAGTTCCAGGCGCTCGACTCCGGGCCGGACGACCAGGCCGAGCAGGACGCGCTGGAGCGCGCCGCGGCGGCCATCAGTGCCGAGTGCGCCCGCGACCACGCCGACGTGCTCGCCCATGTCGGGACCGCCGACGTGGCCCGCGACCTCGAGGCGATCCGCCGGGCGCTCGACGACGGGCCGCTCAACTACGTCGGGTTCTCCTACGGCACCCGGATCGGACAGGACTACGCGGCTCGGTTCCCGGACCAGATCCGGTCGATGGTGCTGGACGGGGTCGTGGACCCGACGCTCGGCTTCACCCAGTTCCTGACCGAGCAGGCGATCGGCTTCGAGCGGTCCTTCGACCGCAACGCCACCGCCTGCGCCGCCGCCGGCGTTGCGGCCTGCGGGGTCGCCGACCTGGCGGCGAGCTTCGACCGGGTGCTCGCCGCGACCGAGGCGGGCCGCATCCCGGGAACGGGAGCACCCATCGGTCCGAGCGACGTCGTCGTGGCCGCCACCTTCACCGGGTACCTCACCGACGGCTGGAGCGAGCTCGGCCCGGCGCTCGCGGCGGCCGAGGCCGGCGACGGCGACGCCCTGCGCTCCCTGGCCCAGAACTACTACGACTTCGGCGGCTACCCGGCCTACGCGGCGGTCGTCTGCACCGACGACGCCCCACCGGCCGACCCGGTGGCGTTCCGGGAGTTCGCCGCCGCGGCGACGGCGGCCGCACCGAGGTTCGGTGCGGCGGTCGCGAACGAGATGCTCCCCTGCGCCACCTGGCCCGTGGAGGCCACGACCGAACGGCGCCCGGAGTTCAGCCCGACCCTCCCGCCGATCGTCGTCGTCGGCAGCACGGGCGACCCGGCCACGCCGTTCGCCAACGCCGTCGCCGTCGCCGAGCGGATGCCGAACGCGGTCCTGCTCACCGTGGAGTCGGACGGCCACACCGCCTACGGAGGAACCACCTGCGTCGACCGGGCCGTCGACCGCTACCTGGTCGACCTCGTCGTGCCGCCGGCCGGGACGCGCTGTTGAGCTGAGCGTCGGCGCCGGGGTCCGACCGCGTGCGGAGCCCGGTGCGGCGCCGCCGTAACATGCGACCTCCGATGGGTTCGATCCGGGGGGACCGACATGGAGTACAACCTGGCCGCCGTCCACGAGCTGATCGAGGAGACCGTTCCCGACCGGGAGTGCGTCGTCGCCGGCGAGCGGCGCCTCACCTACCGGCAGGTCGGCGAACGGTCACGGCAGCTGGCGAATGCGCTGCGGGCCCGAGGCCTGGGCGAGGTCGTGGAGCGCGACGGGCTCGCCGGCCACGAGTCCGGACAGGACCACCTGGGCCTGTACCTCCACAACTGCCCGGAGTACCTCGAGGCCATGCTCGGCTCCTACAAGGCCCGGGTGGCGCCCTTCAACGTGAACTACCGCTACGTGGCCGAGGAGCTCGAGTACCTGCTCCGTGACTCCGGGGCCCGGGCCATCGTCTACCACTCGACCTTCGCGCCGGTGCTCGACGAGGTGCGGGGGCAGCTCCCCGACCTGACCGTGCTGCTGCAGGTCGACGACGGCAGCGGCATCGGCCTGCTCGACGGCGCCGAGTGGTACGAGGAAGCGATCGCCGAGCAGCCGACGACCCTCGACGACGAACTTCGCGCCTCGTGGTCGCCCGACGACCTGTACATCCTCTACACCGGCGGCACCACCGGCATGC
>SXMI01000023.1 GCA_005777415.1 Actinomycetota bacterium
AGTCCGGGGCGAAGAAGCAGCCGACCGCCAAGAAGTCGACCGCCAAGAAGTCCGGGGCGAAGAAGAAGTCGACCGCCAAGAAGTCGACCGCCAAGAAGTCCGGGGCGAAGAAGAAGTCGACCACCAAGAAGAGCGCCGCAGAGAAGTAGGTCCGGTGGGCGGGCCCGGTCGGGGTCTGGTCGGTCACCAGGTGAGGTGCAGCTCCACTGCGGCGGCGACGGTCCGGGCGGCGACCGTGAGCAGGGTCACCACCAGCGGCGCGTAGAGCAGCAGTTTGATCAGCACCGTGGAGATCACGTCCCGGGCCTTGTCCTGAGGGGTCACGTTCAGCCCCGTCTCCTCCACCATCTTGGGGCGGGGGTGGAACTGCCACCAGTGGTCCCGGTTGGGCAACAGGTCGTGGCTCACGGACTTCCACAGCTTGTTTCCGAGCAGCATGTAGCCCCAGAGGATGGCGACGCCGGCGGCGGTCGCCAGCGCCCACCCGAACGGCTGGAGCAGCTCGCTGTCGTAGGGGTAACCGGACGCGTACTCGCTGTGGCTCGGGAGACGGAGCCAGTAGGCGCCGATGGACGTCAGCAACATCCCTGCGCCGCAGACGTAGACGATGAACCAGCCGAAGAGCATCACCCACACCGAACCCCACCCCCACAGGGTGGCGCTGGCGCTGAAACGGAACGTCCTCCGGTACGCCTCCTCCCGCGACAGGCCCCGGAGCATGAACCAGTCGCTGAACAAGCGGGACGACCACTCCTTGTGCCAGATGAAGTAGGCGAGTCCGATCCCCTGGGCCACGGCCCGGACTGTCGGGTACTGCTGGCCGCGGTTCGGGTACATCACGCGGCTCCGAGCTGGGAGCGGAGCGCCCCGCGCAGTTCGGACCGGGTCGATCCGAACACGATCGAGAGGCGCCCGCCGGGCGGGGAGCACCGGGGGATGAGCAGCACGGCGATCCGTCCGCCACCCGGGCCGTCCCTCCGGGCGAGTCGGGCGGCGGCGTACAGGCGCTGGTCGTCCGCAGCGGCGGCCCACTCGAACGTGCCGTCCGCAGGAGCAGGGATCTGCAGGAGCTGGGCGCGGTCCGACGTCCCGACCCTGACGGTGAGGGTGGCGATCATGCGGCCTCCCGTTCGTTCCAGTCGACATCTCCGGCGATCCGACGAATCCGTTCGGCGAGGCGGCAGTCCCGTTGGCGTTCCGCCGCTGTCCGGTCCGCCCCGGGTCGGCGACCGTCCATCAGGTCCGCGACGACGCGGCGGTCCTCGGCGGACTGGGAGTTGGCCCGGGGCTCGCCGAACGCTGCGTCCAGATGGTCGGCGTCGCCGCTGGCCAACACGATCAGCGCAGCGGTCGCTGCGGTCGCCTCGAACTCGCTGTCGGTCGAGGCCTCCAGCAGTCGCCGGGTCACGGACCGGTGCCAGAGGTCCAGGGTGTGCCGGTCGAGGACCTGGTCCAACCCGCCGCAGGTCCACCCGGTGAGACGGACGACGGCGGGATCGTCCGTGATGTGGTCCTCGATCGTGGCGTCCCAGCTGACGGCCTCCTGACGTCGGGCGGCGTGCCGTCGCACCATCGAGCGGTGCGTGAACGAGAGGTACTTCCGCCCGACGGCCGGTGGCCGGTCCACCCGGATCGCCGTCGACTGCCGGGCGACCGCCAACCAGGTCTCGCTCACCAGCTCTGCGGCGTCCAACCAGCGGTCGGTGGCGACCATCGCCCGGGCGGCCCGCTCGGCGTCCTTGGTGGTGAGCCAGTCGAGCAGACCCTGCCGGTGGTCGACTTCGCCGTAGGATCCGCTCCGTGCACCCATCGACGGGAACCGATTCGTTTCGACCATCGCTCGCAGCGACGATGCGTCCGACGACTCAGCTGACGTCCCAGGACCCTCATTCCATGACTGTGAGTACATCATGCTCCCCTCCGTGAATATGCTGCGCTTATACGTGTACATTATATAGATGAGTGTGAACAAGATGCAAGGGTCTGACCCGGTTCGTTCGCTCGATGCCTGGGTGACGGTCGGCGAGATCGCTCGGTCGCTCCACTGCAGCAATCCGTCCACCGTCACCAACTGGCGGAAGCGGTACGCGGACTTCCCCGCTCCGGTGGCGGGCGGCAGCCGACCACGGTTCCGATGGGGATCGGTGCTGGAGTGGGTCCTCACCTATCGACGCGACTGGCTCGAGGAGCACGCGCCCTACCTGCTGGAGTCCGGCCACTCCCGGTTGGTCACGGCGATCAGCGTCGGGCTGTCGACTGTCGAAAACCTGCCGGTGTCCTCGAGCGGCCTCCCGGGCGTTCGGTTCGCCGTGGCCGCTGCGGCGACGCTGCTCGCGGTCGACCCCGACGCCAGTGATCCGGACGACCCCTACGTGGCGCTCGCCGGCGACCTGTCCGACGACATCCGACGGATCGTGGTGGACGCCGTGGAGGAGCGGGGCGCGGGGGGCGTGTGCGAGCAGATCCGGGACGCCTTCGAGTCGTCCTCCACCGGCGGATTCCACGATCCGCCGGCGGTGGTCGACCTCTTCGCCTCGGTCTCCGAGCGCGAACCTCGATTTCCTGATGGCCGGTGCGACGTGGTGTCGCTGGGCTGTGGGACGGGTCGCACCTTGGCGAGGGCCGCTCGCTGGAGTCGGGTCGACGGCGGCTCGCTCCGGCTGTGGGGCTACGAGATCGATGCGGCGCTCGCGTCGGGTGCCGGATCGTTGCTCCGGGCGGAGGGGTTCGACGCCCTGGTCGAGCAGCGGGACGTCCTGACCGATCCGCCGGTCCTGGCGGGCACGTCCCCCAGCGCGGTGGTGCTGGCATCCCCCTCCCTGCGCCGGCTGGGCGCCGACGGTCGGACCGATGATGCGGCCGATGAGGCCCGACCCGATGACCCGCGTTGGGTCGTGACCAGCACGGGCCAGCGCGCCTCGGTGAACACCTGGGTGCAGGTGGCGTTCTCACTGGCCCGATCGATGACGGAGCGGAAAGGCGGCCGGTCATCGGCGGCGGTGCTGTTGCCGGCGGCGTGGTTGGGTACTGATGGTCGGGAACAGCGCGCCGTCCGGGCCCTCCGGGAGTGGCTCGCCGTCGAGCGTCTGCTCCGTGCCGTCGCCGTCGCCCCCGTCGTCAGGACATCGGGTGGGTACGACATGGCGGGCCTCATCGTGATGAGCGGTAGCGCCGAGGAGACGCGAGTCGTCGTGGTCGATGCGTCACGCGCTCGTGTCCGGCCGACCCTGATGGGGCCCGAGTTCATCGGAGCGGCACCGGGAGTGTTCGGGGTCGGAGTCGCGGTGGAGGGGGTCTCCCGATTCGATGTGGAGCCGACCGCCCTGGCGTCCGCTGCCGCCGCTGGGAACGCTGACCTGCGGCCGGAGGCGCTGCGCGCCCTGACTGGGGACGACGACCTCGTCGGGGTGGCGCCCTCCCTCGCTTCCCTCGCCAGGCGGGAAATCTCTCCCGACTCGGACTCGACGTCCTCCAGCCTGCACGAGGCGGTCGAGCGTGTCAGCGAATCCATCGAGCTGCTCGCCGAGGAGCTCGCTCAGCCGAGACACCGGCTGGACCGCTTCGGGCGGAACCGCCTCGAGGAGGTCCGTCAACGGTTCGAGGAACTCGAGGCGATCGTGCGAGCACAGTCCGATCCGGAGTCGCCCGGTCGGGGCTGACACCCGAGCGGCCATCACAGCCGCCCGGGTGTCACTCCGTGGCGACCAACCCGCCCAAGCAGGGCCCGAGACCGGCGGTGTCGGCGACGAGCCGTTCCAGCAGCATGGGCAGGTGACCCAGATCGCTGCTCGGGATGGCGATCGTGGCGACGACGTTCCCGTCGTCGAGCGCGATCCGCCCGAACGTCGCCCTGGCGTTGAGGTCGTTCAGTTCCTCGAGCACTTCGAGGCCCGGCGAGATTCCGGTGGCGATCTGGACCTCGGCGCGCCAGGACTGTCCGACCTCGCTCGGCGGGCGCAGGAGAATCGATCGGCCGGCAACCGGCACGGTGATCTCGCCGTCGACCCGGGTGGCGCCGAGTCGGGTGAGCATCGTGTCCAGATCGTGGACAGGTGCGGGAGCCGTGCTGAGGGAGCGCAGCTCGGTGTTGATGAACCCGGCGTGCAGCCGAGCCGATCCGTCGGCGCGAATGCCGATCCAGACGTGTTCATCCGGACACGACCACCCGCCGAGCACCAGCATCGCCAGGTCCACGACGGCGGTCGCCGGGTGTCCGCCGATGTCGACCCTGGCCGGGATCCGGTAGGTCGACCGCTGGCCCCCGACCGGTGTCCAGTCCATGCCCAACGAGAGGGAGTCGTGGTCGAGCGACAGCGCCAGCCGCAGCGGATCGGAGGCGAGACGCGGCCGGCCCGGCCCGTTCGCGCTGCACTCCAGCAGGCGTTGCAGGTCCACCGTCTCGATCCAGGCGTGCGCGAGCCATCCCGCCGGGTCGACGGCGCCTGCAACCTCGACCACGGTGGTCGACCCGGGCAGGTCGAAGCGGCCGCTCCCGGTCGCGGCCGCGATCGTGGCGACGTGGCCGTTGACTCCCCGTTCCAGAGCCAGCCGGGCCACCCCGGTGGTGCGGCTCAGGTCGCGTGCCCAGGCCAGCAGGCGGTGCGGGAGCCAAGGGGGCCGACAGTCGAGGGCGGGTCCGGGACCACCGTTGATGGTGACCTGACCGTGGGCCGACGCCATGGTCCACCGCCGGTGGCCATCGACCACGGACAGCTGGACCCCGGGGAACCGACCGCCTTCGAACGGGTCGAGGAAGCCGAGGAGCCGGGCGACCACCTCCCACTCGTCGTGCTCGATGAGGTGGCCCTCGTTCTGGTGGGTGCTCACGCTGCCTCCAGATGCGTCGCGGGCGGCTCGAAGAGCGCCAACTGGCCCGGGATCCGCCGGGGGCGGCGCTTGGCTCGGACCCGGCCGGTGACGTCCTCGATCGTCCGCACCAGTCGGTCGGCGGCGGTCCGATCGAGGGTGGCGAAGCTGGCCGAGCCGTCGGCGGCGACGCTGATCCAGTCCTGGGGAACGGTGACGCCGAGGTCACCGACGGCCCGTCGCAGGCGACGCTCGAACGCCGCCGCCCAGCTGGGTCGGTGGTCGACGGGCGCCGGGTGCGCCGGTGCCGGTCCGGACGGCGAGGGATCGGGAGGATCTGCGTGCGTGATGACCCGGGACGTGGGTGGGACAGAGATGGGGATGGGGTTGGTTGTGATGCTCATACCTCCTCAGGGCGACGAGCGAGCCCTGTGTGACACCGGAGAGGAAGTTTTTCCGTCTCTGCCAGACCGTCCCGTTTTTTGGGACGGGCCGGCACGCGGGTGTTGGATCAAGCAGCCCCGGGTTCGTAGATCCGGCCCTCCCGCAGCGTCAGGACTACGTCCACGGGCACGAGCTGCTCCCGGTGATGGGTGATGATCAGCGTCGTCCGGCCGGCGCGCTCGGCGAGGACGCGCTCCAGCAGCTCCCGCTCGGAGGGCGGGTCCAGGTGCGCCGTCGCCTCGTCGAGCACCAGCACGTCGGCGTCGCGGAGCAGCGCCCGGGCGACCAGCAGTCGCTGGCGCTCACCTCCGCTCAGGCGGCGGCCGTCCTCACCGACTCGCTCGCCGAGACCGTTCGGCAGCGTCCGGACGAGTTCCGTGAGGCCGGCCGTCTCCAGCATCTCGAGGAGCCGGCTGTCCGAGGCATCGGGATCGGCGAGGAGCAGGTTGTCCCGGATCGTCGAGTCGAACAGGTGGTCGTGTTGTGCGACCAGAGCGACCCGCTCCCGGGCGACGGCGGTGGCCACCTCGCGCAGCTCCACGCCACCGAGCCGAATGCTCCCGGAGTCGTACCCGCGGAAGCGGACCAGCAGGTCGGCCAGGGTCGACTTCCCCGATCCGCTGGGTCCGGTGAGGACGGCAGTCGTCCCGGCGGGCAGGTCGAGGTCGACCCCGTCGAGCACGACGGGTCCGGTCGGCGAGTACCGGAACGACAGGCTCCGGATCACGATCGATCCGTCCCGAGGACACTCGGGCTCCGACGGGTCCCTGACGATCGGCGGCTGGTCCGTGAGGGCGAACAGTCGGCTGGCGGCGGCCCGGGTCCGGCCCAGGTGCTCGGCGGCGAGGGTCACCGGCGCGACGGCCTCGACCGCCGACAGTGCCACCAACGGGAGCACGGCCAGCACCACGCCGTCGAGTTGTCCTCGCTCGACGAGGGAGGCCCCCAGGGCCAACGCGGCCCCAGCCGTGAGCAGCCCGAGCAGGCCGATCGCAGCCGTCACAGCGCCTCGGAGATCACCGAGGCGGGTCTGGTGGCGGACCAGTCGCCGATCGAGGTCGGCCACCCGGTCGAGCAGCCCGTCGGTTGCCCCGGCCACGCACAACTCGTCGATCCCGGCGAGGTGCTCGGCCAACTCCGCCCGCACGGCCGCCCGGTTCCGGACGACGAGCGACGACGCCTCCCGTCCGACCCGCCGGGCGAGGAACGGCACGCACAGGCCGACCACCACGAGCGCCACCGCCAGCAGCAGGCCGGCACCCCGGTCCAGGACCCCGAGGCCGACCACGGCGAACGCAGCCGTCACGCCGGCTGCGATCGGGGGCACGGCGACCCGCAGGTAGAAGTCCTGCAGTTCGTCGACGTCGTCGGCGAGCCGGCTCAGCACATCGCCCCGACGCCGATCCTCCAGCGCTGCCGGACCGAGCGGGGCGATCGAGTCGAACACCCAGGTCCTGACCCGCGTCGTGATCCGGAACGTGCCAAGGTGGCCGACGTAGCGCTCCCCGTACCGGCCGGTGGCGCGGACGGCGGCGAAGAGTCGGACGAACGTGATCGCCACACCGAGGGTCGCCGTCGTGGTGACGAGCGCCGATCGGGAGATCAGGGCGCTCGCGGAGCCGACCAACGCCACGCCCGAGACCGAGGTCACGGCGGCGAGGAGCGCGGCGAGCGCCAGCCAGCGGCGCTCCGGGCCCACCAGACGCAGGATCCGGACGATCACGACCCGGTGCCCCCGGACATGGTGCCCTCGGACGCGGTGCCCCCGACGTCGGTGCTCCCGGCCTCTGCGAGCAGACCGTCCCGTCGGCCCTCGACCAGCGCCCGATAGGTGACGCAGGTCGACAGCAGTTCGTCGTGGGTGCCGTCGCCGACGACGCGGCCGCCATCCAGCACGACGATGCGGTCGGCGAGCCGGGCGGTCTGCAGGCGGTGGGCGACGAGCAGCGTCGTCCTCCCGTTGAGCAGCGCCCCGGCGGCCGCCAGCACCTGCTCCTCGGTGATCAGGTCAAGGTGGGCGGTGAACTCGTCGAGCACGACGAGCGGCGCGTCCCGGACCCAGGCCCGGGCGATGGCCAACCGCTGACGTTGACCTCCGCTGATCGTGGTGCCCTCCTCGGCCAGGACCGTGTCGATCCCGTCGTCGAGGTCGTCGACGAACTCCATCGCACCCGCAGCGTGGAGCGCCGATCGCACCCGATCGTCCTCGGCGTCGAGACCCAGGCGGACGTTGTCGGCCACGGTGCCGGCGAACACGGTGGGGGACTGGGGCACCCAGGCGAGGTGGCGTCGCCACTCGGTCACGTCCACCTCGCCGAGGTCCACCCCGCCGGCGTGGACCGTGCCGCGGTCCGGTGCGAGGAACCCCAGGACGATGGCGACGATGGTGGACTTCCCGGCGCCGCTCGGACCGACGAGCGCGACCGTCTCCCCGGGATCGATCCGGAACGTGACGTCGTCGACCGTGGGCGCGCCCTCGGGATCGCGCCGGACGGTGACGCCGACGAACTCCAGCGGAGCGACGCCCCGCAGGCTGACCCGGCCGGTCGGACCGTCGAGGCGTCCGGGCTCGGCATGGGTGGCCGGCTCGGTGAGCCATGGGCCGATCCGCTCCCAGGACGCCTGGCCGGACTGTCCGGCGTGGTACTCGACGGCCAGTCGCCGGAGCGGTCCGAAGAACTCGGGGACGACCACCAGGGTGGACAGGGCGACCGCGAAGCTGAGCCCGCCACCGATCATCCGGAAGCTCACCGTGACCGCCACCAGCGCCGTCGCTGCGGTTGCCGACCACTCCAGGACGAGCGAGGTCTGGAACGCGGTGCGCAGCACCTCCATGGTCGTGGCGCCGTGGCGCCGGCTGACCTCTTCGATCCGCGCCCCGGCGTCCTCGGCCCGGTTGGTCGCCGTGAGCGCCCCGAGGCCACGGAGCAGGTCCAGGAAGAACCCGTGGAGCCACGACAGCTCGGCCAGTCGGACCCGGGTGAGCTCTCGCGTCCGGCGACCGATCACCGCCAGCAACAGGATCAGCATCGGGCCGGCGAAGACCAGGACCAGCGAGCTCCAGGGGTCGAGCACGACCACCACCACGAAGACGATGGCCGGACCGAACACGGCGAGTGCGGCAGTCGGGACGAACCGCACCACGTAGTCGTCGAGGGAGTCCACCGCGTCGCCGACGACCCCGAGCAGGTCAGCGGATCGCCGACGCTCGGCGGTCCCGGCCGACCGGACGGGCTGCACGATGGCGCCCAGCAGCCGCAGCCGGAGCGACGACCGGATCCTGGCCGAGGCGACCCCGGCACCTCGAGCCGCCACCCACTGCGCCACGGCCCGGAGCGACCCGAGCGCCCCGACGGCCAGAACAAGGGGGAGGATCTCCGCTGCGCCCCGCCCACCGACGAACACGGCGTCGACACCACGAGCGATCAGGACGAGGGTGGCGAGCAGGGCGATCAGGGCGACCACCTCGCCGACCGCGCTCAACAGGATCGGCCCTCGTGCGGTCGGCTCTGCGGCCACGACCGCCCGGAAGGTCGTGCGGGGATCGCTCACGGGTGCGGGGCCGCCACGGTGGTCCCGGCGATCAGTAGCTGTCGTCGTCGAGCTGCACCCGGCCGCGGAAGAAGTAGTAGACGCCGGCGGTGTACATGAGCACGAACGGCATCCCGAGCACGGCGACCACCAGCATCACCGTCAGCGTCTCCTGGGTCGACGCGGCGTTGTAGATCGTCAGGCTGTTTGCCGAATCGTTCGATGCCGGCAGCATGACCGGGTAGAGCGCCGCGGCGACACTGGCCATCAGCAGGGCGATCATCGTCGCCGATCCGATGAACGCCCGACCGTGGGCCCCCACCCGGATCGCCTGCCAGGCGACCAGCACGGCGGCGAACGCCGCCGCCGGGAACACCGCCGTCCACGGCCGGTCCCGGAAGTTCTGGGCGAAGTCCTCGGGCAGGAACAGCGTCCAGACCACCACCACCGTCATGGCAGCGAAGAAGGCGACCATCAGCTTCGGCACCAGCCGCTCGACCCGCTCGAGCAGTTCGTCCTGCAGCTTCATGGTCAGGTAGATGCCGCCGTGCAGCGCCAGCATGAGCACACCCGCCACCCCGAGGGCGAGCGCGTACGGCGACAGCAGCGACAGGAAGTCCACGTTCAGGTTGCCCTGGTCGTCGATCGGCACGCCCCGCAGCACGTTGCCCAGTGCCACGCCCAGCAGGAAGGCGATCCCGGTGGACGAGATGGTGAAGAACCAGTCCCAGGTGCTGCGCCACCGGGCCCCCGGCCGCTTGGAGCGGAACTCGATCGCCACGGCCCGCAGGATCAGGACCAGCAGCACCGCCATGAGCGCCAGGTAGAAGCCCGAGAACAGCGACGCGTAGACGAACGGGAAGGCGGCGAACAGCGCGC
>SXMI01000153.1 GCA_005777415.1 Actinomycetota bacterium
CCAACGACGTGACGGGCTCAGTCGACGCCACCTCCGGGATCGTCGTCGAACCCTGATCCAGACCAGCGCCCACCTGCTCACCACCGGTTCGGGAACTGCAACTGGTGAGACAGGCCATCACTGCGAGGAGCGACGCCGAAGCACGACGGCTGCCAGAAGGTCGATACCGAGTCATACGACGACCGTAGCCCCGCTCACCGGGGCCGGAGTTGGAGCGACGTCAGGGTCGCTCAGCCACCGAGGCCGCGGCGCAGGACCTCGCCCGCCACCACGGCCACGTCCCGGTTGCTCCGCCGGTGGAGGTCGACGAGGTCGAACGGCTCACCGCCCGATGCGCTCCACGCCGTGGCATCCGACTCGTCGACGGCCACGAGCGGCGCACCGGCCCTGAGCACGATCCAGAACCGGTAGCCAGGTTCACCGAACAAATCCGTCGGCCGGGCCACCAGCCGCTCGGGATCGATGGCGAAGGCCTCCAGGTGAGCGTTGGGCCCGCCGCCGTATCCGGAGGTGTCGATGAACCCCTCCTCGATGTCAACGGGGTGCACCGTCAGGACGGCGGTGGCCGCCACGGCGGCGAGCACCCGGTAGGTCAGGGTGGTCGGCGTGGAGGACGGAGTCGTGGAGGGTGGTCGCAGGCCCGCCGCCTCCTCGCGGCGGAACAGGAACGACCGGGGATCGGCGCTCAGGTACTCCTGCCACGGGGTCGGTTCCCACCCCTCCGCGGGACGGCCGTCGAAGCGCTCGTGGACCTGGATGGTGCCGTTCCGGTTGAGCGGGACGCTCCCCGGCCCGCCGTCATCGGCCGAACGGATCCACAGCACGTCGTACTGACCCCCGCCCGGGTGACCCCGGATCAGTCGGACCCGCCGCGGGTGGCGGCGTGCCACCTCGCTGGCGAGTCGCCACGAGGCGGCCTCGGTGACGCTGCGATCGAACAGGACCCCGACGGTACGGAGGGGGTGCGACAGACAGGCGGAGGGAGTCCGGCCGGGCCCCGGTGTCACACCCGGCCGACATCATGCTCCACAGGTTCGGGACCACGATCGAACCGAGGAGCAGACCATGACCACATCCGACGATCTCCGCCGGCAACTGGAACAGGCAGCAACGACGAGCGCACCGTTCCGGGATGTGCTGGAGCTCCGTGAGCAGCTGGCTGCGGCGCTGTTGGCAGAGGACCGTCCGCTCGAGGCCATCGAGGAGCTGGAGCTGGCGCTCCGCATGAGGATCCTGGACGACGACCCCGACGATCCCGGCCTGCTCAACATCCAGGGGATGCTGGGTCGGGCACTGACCGAGGCACGCCGCTACGACGAGGCCGTCGCCGTGCTGACTCAATCGGTGCGGGACCGCACCCGGGTGTTCGGTCCGGACGCGCACCTGACCCTGGTGGCGCGGGGCAACCTGCTGCGGGCGCTCGGCCGCTCCGGCAAGGTCCGGGCCGCGCTCGTCATGGCCGACGAGCTCATCGCCGACCGACTGCGCGTCCTGGGCGACGACCACCCGTCGACCTTCGACGCCCGCGGCCACCGGGCCCAGCTGCTCGACCTGGACGGCCGACCGGAACAGGCCGTGGTCGAACTCGAGTCGCTCCTGGCCGACCGGATCCGCGTGCTGGGCGAGGAGCACCCCGTCGTCCTGTCGACCCGGCACAACCTGGCGACGATCCGCGGCCGGTGTCGGCGGATCGACGACCACGACGCCCGTTGGGAACTGGAGCAGAACTACGCCGCGGTCGCAGCGGCGCTCGGCTCGGACCACCCGGACGCCTTCACGGCGCTCGGGGTGCTGGCCGAGTACCTCATGTCCTCGGGCGAGTGGGCCGAAGCACTCCCGATCCTGGACCGGATCATCGCGGGTCGCACCTCCGTCCTGGGGTCGGACGCAGCCCCGACGCTGACCAGTCGGCGGATGCGCTGCATGGCGCTCGCCGCCGTCGGCGAACTGGCGCAGGCGATCAACGAGGCCGGCGACGTGGTCGGTGATGCCCGGCGGGCGCTCGGGCCCGCGAACTACGAGACCCTGCTCGCCAACCTGAAGCTCGTCGACCTCCTGATGAATCTCGTCGATTCGGATCCACTGGCGAGCGAGGACGTCCACTCCTGGTTGGAGTCGGAGCTGGTTCGGGTCACCCGGGCCGATGTGTCCAACCTGGATCGCAACAACCAGGTCCGGCTGCGGATCGAGGAGCTCCGCGACGCAGCGGCGTGGTGAACCCGCCGAACTCCGGTTCTGTACAGACATGTACAATTCCGGCATGACGACCATGTCCGTCAGCGAAGCCCGAGCCCTGCTCCCCGAGCTCCTCGACCGGGTGGTGGCCGGCGACGAGGTGACCATCACCCGACACGGCCGCCCCGTGGCCGTTGTCATCCGGCCCGACTCCCTCCGGCTCCGTCGCGCCGAGGAGGCGCTGGCCCGCGCCGACCGTCTCGGCGAGATGATCGAGGTCGCTCGCTCCGCTCCGCTCGACGAGGCTCCGACCCTGAGCGCCGCGCGTGCTCGCCGACTCGCCACCGACGTGGCCGACACCCGATCGCGCTCCTGAGTCTGCGTCCGTGGATGCGTTCGACGCCGACGTCCTGATCTTTGCTGCAGCCCCCGACCACCCCTTCGGGCCGCGCGTCCGAGCACTCCTCGAACCCGGACCCGTCGAGCGATCCGGGCCGATCTCCGGGATCGGATCGGTCCTGTTGCTCACCGAGCTGCTGGCCAAGCCGCTCCGGGACGGGGCCGACGAGGAGGTCGCGGCGCTCGCAGCGGTACTCGGCCGTGTCGAGTTGCTCCCACTCGATCGGGCGACCGCGCTGCTCGCCACCTCGCTCGCAGCCGCCTACCGGTTGCGAGCAGCGGACGCCGCCCACCTGGCCACGGCGGTCGCTGCAGGCGCCGACCGCTTCATCACCAACAACTCGTCGGACTTCACGCGGTCGATCACCGAGATCGCCGTCACCTACCCCGCCGACCTCCCGGACCCGTGAGGCCGCCCGGAGCTATGCGGGCCTCGGATGCGTCGTCCACGTCCCGACCGGCTCGCCGTCGCGAAACGAGCCGGTGCGCATGAGGCTGCCGTCCCGACGGAACCACTCCCAGTCCCCGTGCAGCTCCCCACGACGCATCCGGCCGTGCGCCCTCACCGATCCGTCATCGAAGAACTCGAAGCGCTCCCCGTCGGTGACGTCGGCGATCTGATCCAGACGCACCCGGACCAGGCGTCGGACAAGGCCGACCGGCAACCGGCGGCCGATCGGGAACCGCAGCGTGCCCCGCTCCGCCGTCGCCCAGTCCGGGATGCCGTCGACCTGCTCGAGCACCGAGCCGCTGTGCGGGAAGTACGAGCAGTGCCGGGTGAAGCCATCGAAGCCGGCCACCGCCCGGCCCTGCACCGAGAAACACGGCATCCGGTAGCTGATCGTCTCCTCGGCCGCCGGCAGGACGCGACGCAGCGTGTCGCAGAGCACCTGCAGCGTCGCCCGCTGCGGCTCGGCCAGTCCGGCGAGATGGTCGTCGATCACCGTCACGCCGCCGAGCGTAGGTGCGGTGGAGCCGAACCGAACCGGTCCCGCGGCGCGCCCGCCGATCACTCAACGTTGATTGACTGATCTGCCGGGAACGTGGGAGCCTCTCGTCGTGACCGGCGTCCTCCCCCCACCCGAACTGCGAGCCGCCCGGCACGCCGCGCTGGGTGATCCGACCCGGGTCGTGATCGTCGACGAACTCCGGACCAGTGATCGCTCCCCGGTCGAGCTGCAGCGTCGGCTCCGGATCGGCTCCAACCTCCTGGCCCACCACCTGGACGTCCTGGCCGAGGCCGGGCTGGTCGAGCGGTTCCGTTCGAGCGGCGACGGTCGGCGCCGCTACGTCCACCTCGTTGCGGGTGTGCTCGACGGGCTGGTCGACACGCCCACTGCCGACCCGGCCGTTGCGTTGTTCGTCTGCACCCACAACTCGGCCCGCAGCCAGTTGGCCGCCGCGCTCTGGCGACAGGCAACCGGCCGACGGGCGACCTCGGCCGGCACCCAACCCGCCGAGCGCGTCCACCCCGGCGCCGTCGCCGCTGCCCGACGCGCCGGCCTCGACCTGGGCGACGCCCAACCCCGGCGCCTCGGCGCCCTGCCCCGGAACACCACGGTCGTCACGGTCTGCGACCGGGCCCACGAGGAACTCGGCTCGCTCGACCCCGCCGGCGCACCGGACACGCTTCACTGGTCGGTGCCCGACCCGGTGCCGTCCGGCCGGGCCGGCGACTTCGACGCCGTCGTCGACGAACTCCGCCTCCGGATCACCGCGCTCACCGGGGGACGGGCCGCGTGACCTCCGAACGGACCACGCCCGGTCGGCTCCCGCTCGACGCCGACGATCTGGCGCTCGCCCCCGAGACCGGCACCGGATCGCTGCGACTCGACCTGGCCCGACGGGTCAGCGCCGAGGCGCTCGGCACGGCGTTTCTGGTCGCCGCCGTGATCGGCTCCGGGATCATGGCCACCCAGCTGTCGCCCGACGACGTGGGCCTACAGCTACTGGAGAACGCGTTCGCCACCATGGGCGCCCTCATCGGCCTGATCCTCGTGTTCGCCACCGTGTCCGGTGCGCACTTCAACCCCGTCGTCACCGTGCTCGACCGGTTGCTCGGCAGCATCTCCACCGGCGACGCCGTCGCCTACGTGTGCGCCCAGGTGCTCGGCGGCTGCGCCGGAGCGGTCCTGGCGAACCTGATGTTCGAGCTCCCCGCCATCGAGCTGTCGACCAAGGACCGGTCGTCGCCGGCGCTGTGGCTGTCCGAGGTGGTCGCCACCGTCGGCCTGCTGCTCGTGATCCACGGCTGCGTCCGCACCGGTCGGGCCGCCGTGGTGCCGTTCGCCGTCGGCCTGTGGATCGGCGGCGCCTACTGGTTCACCTCGTCGACCAGCTTCGCCAACCCGGCCGTCACGATCGCCCGGACGCTGTCCGACACCTTCGCCGGGATCGCACCGGCATCGGTCCCGCCGTTCATCGTCGCCCAGGTCGTCGGCATGTTCGCCGGGTGGGGGCTGGTCCTGTGGTTCTTCCCCGAGCCGACCCCCGATCCGCTTCCCGACCGCACCCCCACCGAGGAGTCCTCACCATGAGCACCGACCGTCCCGAGGTCCTGTTCGTCTGCATCCACAACGCCGGCCGATCGCAGATGGCCGCCGCACTGCTCGCCCACCACGCCGGTGACCGGGTCGTCGTGCGGTCCGCCGGCACCGCGCCCGCCGAGTCGATCAACCCGGCGGTGATCCAGGTCATGGCCGAGCTCGACATCGACCTGCTCGCATCCGGCGCTCACCCCAAGCGGCTCGAGGACGCCGCCGTGGAGGCCTCCGACGTCGTGATCACCATGGGGTGCGGCGACGAGTGTCCCTTCTACCCCGGCGTCCGCTACCTGGACTGGGCGCTCGAGGACCCGGCCGGGCAGGGTGTCGACGCCGTCCGGCCGATCCGCGACCGGATCGACGAGCTCGTTCGTGGTCTGCTGGAGGAACTGCTCGCCGACCCGACCGATTCCGACCGGAACACAGGAGACTGAAGCCATGTCACGTGTCCAACTCGCCATCAACGTCACCGACGTCGACGCCGCGGTCGACTTCTACGAGCGGCTCTTCGCCACGCCCGCCGCCAAGCGGCGTCCGGGCTACGCCAACTTCGAGATCGCGGACCCGCCCATGAAGCTGGTGCTCATCGAGGGCGACGAGGGCGGCACGCTGAACCCCCTGGGGGTCGAGACGACCTCGGCCGCCGACGTCGTGGCCGCCGAGGCCCGACTGTCCGACGAAGGCCTGGAGACGACCGGCGTCGACGACACCGTCTGCTGCTACGCCGAGAAGACCGAGACCTGGGTGACCGACCCGGACGGGGCGAAGTGGGAGTGGTACGTGAAGCTCGGCGACGCCGACGCCATGTCGCTCACCGTGCTCACCGACGGCGAGGGCGGCGCGTGCTGCGCGCCGACCAGCGAGGTGGCCGCGCCGGTGACCGCCCCCGGGGCCGGGCCGACCTGCTGCTGAGCGACCCGCCTCCGACCGATCGGCCTGCAGTCGACGGAACCAGCCTCAGGTGAGGAGGAGCTCGACCGCGTCGCCGTGGACTGCGGCGACGCCACGATCGAAGGTCGCCAACCGACCGCCGTGGTGGATCGCCAGCGCCACCAGGTAGGCATCGGTGACCTGCCGGTGGCCGACCACTCCGGCGAACTGGGCCCCCACGAGCGGGAGGTCGGCCGGCCAGAAGCGGTGCCAGTCCTGGTCCCGGACCGTGTCGAGCAGTCCCGTCGCCGCCGCAGCGCTGACACCTTCACGGACCAGGAACCGGACGAGTGTTCCCTCGGTGATGGGGCAGGTGGCCAGGTTCGGCTCGGTCCGTTCGAACCACTCGACTGCCATTCCGTGGTGCACGTGGTCGCTCACGACCAGTGCGATCAGCAGGTTCCCGTCCGCCAAGAACGCTGTCACTCGTCGTCCAGCGAACGGACGTCGTCGGCCGTCACGATCCGGCCGACGGACACGACCGGCAGACCCAGTGGCCCCGCCTCCGGAACGGCCACGGAACCGGCGATCCCCCGCCGGATCAGGTCAGCGATGACGTCGCTCATCGAGCGACGCTCGTCGTGGGCGAGCTGCCGAGCCAACTCGTGGATGTCGTCGGGAAGATCGACGGTAGTCCGCATCGCTGCATCATAGCATCACGATGTTGCGACGCTCCTCCGAGCCGCCGGTAGTCTCGGCCAACCGCCCAGCGAACGGAGGGACCGGTGACCGACGCAGACGACCCGACCGCCGACGCCTTCCTGCGGGACCACATGTGGGCGGTGCTCGCCACCGGTCGTCGTGACGGCAGCCCGCAGCAGTCCATGATCGGCTACGTCGTCGACGACGACGGCCGCATCGTGATCTCGGCGAAGGCGTACACCGCCAAGTGGCACAACGCCCTGCGCCAGCCGTCGGTCAGCCTGACGGTGCCCGACGGACGCGCCGCCCTCGTCGTCTACGGCACCGCCGAGGCGATCGCCGACGATCCGGAGCGGGCCGAGCTGACCGCCCGGGTCATGGGTCGACTCATGGGCGCGGACCCGCCCGACCCGTCGACGCTCGCCGAGATGCTCGAGTCCCAGCAGCGCACCGTCCTGCGGATCACCCCGACCCGCACGATCTTCCACGAGTAGCTCCCGTGCGTTCGACCGGCGTCCGGTGCGCCTCAGCGCCGTGGTGACGTCGCCGCTGCTCGTCGGGTGGGACCGCCTCGCCCGCCTGGTGCCGGGACCGAACCAGGTGGCGGCGCGGCTGCTGCCGCAGGGGATCCCGCTGCTGCGCGACGAGTTCCTGAACCGCACCGGGCTGTTCCGCAACGCACTCGACCCCGATGCCACGCCGGGCGACCCCGGACTGTTCGGTCCCGAGTCGGCGACCTGGCGGGTCGTCGGCCACGTGTCGGTGGCGATCGCCGGCCTGCGGGCGGCGCTGCTGCAGACGCTGTCGGTGCCGGTGCCGACCGCCGTCGACAGCACCGGCGCGTTCTACGACGACTTCATGGGTCGCGTCCGCCGCACCGGAGCGTTCGTCCAGGCCCAGAACCTGGGCTCGCTCGACGAGGTGCACCGGTCGGCCCGCCGGGTACGCGCCATGCACCGTCGCATCCGTGGGGTCGGCCGGGACGGCACCGAGTTCGACGCCACCGACCCCCACCAGACGGCCTGGGTGTCGGTGACGCTGACCGAGTCGTTCCTCGTCGCTGCGGAACGGTTCGGACCGGGTCGGCTCGGTCGGGCCGACGCCGACGAGTTCGTCCGGCAGCAGTCCACCCACGCCGCGCTCCTGGACACCCGGGTGGACATCGACGAGGTGTTCGCCGACCCCGACCAACGGGCCGCACTGCAGGCGGGCACGCTGCCGCTGCCGCTCATCGAGGACGGCGAACTGCCCACCACCTACGACGGACTGCGCGCCACCATGCGTTCCTGGACCGGCGAACTGTCCGTGTCACGACTCACCCGGGCGCTGCTCGACGGCACCGTCGACCTCACCCACGTCGACGGGCCGGCGCACACCGTCGGCCGGGCGTTCGTGCTGGCGACCCTCGCCACGATCCCGACGACTGGCACGACCTGGTGGCACCTGAATCCAACCGCCTCGTCGAACGCCTCGCCGCCGAGTCCGTCCAGGTCCCGCTCGCGACCCTGCACGCTCTCGTCGGCGAGCTGCCGTCGGCGCGGGCGGCACGGGCCCGGGTGGCGGCGGGCTGACGGCGCACCAGGGAGAGGTCGGCGGCGGCCGGATCGGCCACCACAGCGGATCGGCGCCGATCACCGCTGTGACGTCGAGCACGGGCTGCGTCCATGACCGAACCCTGCCAGCACCTTGCGGTCCCAGCCCGGGAAGCGCCGTAGGTTCGGATCGCTTTGTCCGCACGCCACCACTTCGATCCCCGGGCTGACCTCACGCATGCAGGAGGCTGCCTCAGGCGCCCGTCTCGTGTACTCCTCCACCGTCGAGTGCCCGATCTGCCACGGGCCGTCCATCTCGTCGCCCAGGCACCAGAGGTCGACCTCGGAGGGGTCGGGATGCCCGTTCGCCGCCTGCTCGTCGCCCGCCGGGGTGCCCACAATGCGCTGCAGTAGACGACGAACTCGGTGGCCGAGTCCGGAGAGCCGGTGCCCGGGTTGACTGCCATCATGGGCGTCCAGCCCATCCGGTCGTCGAGTCGGAGGAACTCGTCGGTTCCGAACTGGTTGGACCCCAGGTTGGACCAGGACCGGTCGACGCGGACCGGTCGACGCTCCTTGGGGCCGATCCCGTCGCGCCGGTCGTAGCCGGACACGAAGTTGCCGCCCGGATGACGCACCGCCGTCATCCGGAGCCGGGCCAGCTGGTCGAGCACGTCGGTGCGACAGCCGTGTTCGTCGGCGTGCCGGCTCGACGGTTCGTACACGCCCCCATGGACGCAACGGCCCATCTGCTCGAGGTACCCGCCGAACGCCCGGGGCAGCGCCGACGGACGTCGCCCCGGACCGTCGGCGGGCTCCACCTAGGCTGGATCGGTGAACCGGGACCGGCATGCCGGTCGAAACGAACGGAGAGCGGTCGGATGAACGTCGTGCGGGTGGTCGCGCTCTTCGTCGTCGCCGCCGTCGCCGAGATCGGGGGCGCCTGGATGGTCTGGCAGGGTGTCCGCGAGCATCGGGGCCTCGCCTGGATCGGGGCCGGGATCGCAGCGCTCGCAGCCTACGGTTTCGTCGCCACGCTCCAGGACGACGCCAACTTCGGCCGCGTGCTCGCCGCCTACGGAGGCATCTTCGTCGCAGGATCACTCGCGTGGGGGGTCGTCGTTGACGGATTCGCCCCCGACCGCTACGACCTCATCGGGGCTGCGATCTGCCTCGCGGGTGTCGGCGTCATCATGTTCGCGCCTCGGACCCTGTAGACGACGCAGCCGGAGCGGGACGATGGACACCTTCGACTCATCGGACCACCATTCGACTCCTCGCCGTCCGAGTTGGCCGGGACAAGGCCCGGTGGATCTGCTCCGGGCGTCGCCTCGGCTCGCTTGGCTGATGGGCGTGCTCACGGTCAACGCCGTCTCGCTCGGCGCCCGGGAGATCACCCGTCTGGGCTACGCCACCGACACGCTCGACCGCGAGTTCGGCGTCGGTGTCGTTGCCGTCATCTGGGCTGCCTGTCTCGCGGTGTCGAGCGTGGTTGCCGGACGGAGGATGGATGCCCGCGACCCGCGACCGTTCCTGGTCGGCCCGATCGTCCTCGCCGGCGCGCTCTGCGCCGCCAACGCCTGGATCCTGAACCGGGGCCCGATGCCTCTGGGCTGGCTGATCGCCTCCACGACCATCGAGGCGATCACGTTCGGCGTCGCCACACCGGCGCTCCTCAAGGTGCAGGCCGCCACCGTGCAGCCGGGCGCCAGGGGCGAAGCGGAGACGGTCAACATCCTCCGCAGTGGCGTCGGGGCCGCGCTCGGCACGGTGGTCGCCGGGGTCATCGGCGACGACGTGACCACTCTGGCCCTGTCGGGCGCCACCAGCGTGGCGGTGGGGGCGGCGACCGCTGTCATCACGGCGCCCGTGTCGATCGCAGCGCGACCCGGGATCCGGCGTGGCCTCCGCGACCTCGTCCCGGCGGTCCGCACCCGAACGGCGCTGCGACGGACCGTATCCGTCGACCTGGTGCTCGCCGTCGTCCTGCCGACCCAGTTCCTGGCACTGGTCATCGTCGACCTCGACGCACCCGAGGTCGCAACTGTTGCGTTCACGGCATCACTGCTCGGCGTGCTGCTCGGACGCCTGGTGCTGACGGTCGCCGGACTACACGGGAGCCCCACCCGACGAATGCGCGCCGGCTACCTGGGGTACGCCGCGTTGTGTGCCGTGACGACCCCGGCGTTGATCGGCGGCTGGATCCTCGAACGTTCCGTGCTCCTCGCCGTCGTGGTGTTCGTCGGCAGCGCGCTGATCTCGTTCGTCCAGAGCCTCCCGATCGCACTCCTCCAGCAGCAGGTGCCCGAGGAGTTCCGCGGGTCGCTGTCGGGGGCGATGACCGCCGCCCGCAGCCTCCTCGCCGGTGCAGCGGCAGTCGCGTGCACTGTCCTCACCTACATCCACAACGCCGCCGTACTCGCTGCGGCGGTGACGGCCACGCTCGTCGCCGGCTATCTGGTGGCCGGGCGGTTCCAGGGACTCACGACCGACTGAACGAAGCGACCCGAGGCGCTGGCACCACAGCACCGGGGAGGCCGCACACCGACCCTCACGCCGGGAGGTCGACCTCGTAGACGATGAATCCCCGATGCTCGGCCACCCGGTCGTAGAGGCGTCGGGCGGTGTCGTTGGTGGCGTGCGTCTGCCAGTAGAGCTTGGACGCCCCGACCCGCCCGGCCTCATCGACCGACGCGGCGACCAGCGCCCGACCGACACCGCCTCCCCGTCGGTCCGGGCGCACGAACAGGTCCTCCAGGTAGCAGGTCGACGACGCCGACCAGGTGCTCGGGTGGACGACGAGGTGACAGATCCCCACGAGCTCCGGGCCGTCGAACGCCCCGAGCCCGACGACCGAGCTGTCGTCACCGACGAGCTGCGTCCAGGTCCCGTCGGTCACCGTCGCGTCGAGCGCGTGCTCGTAGAAGTCCAGGTAGCCCTGCCAGAGCGGCCCCCACTGGGGCCGGTCGGCGGGCTGCAGTCGTCGCACGTCCACGGCCCCGTCCTAGCACCGCCGCCGCCGAACCACCTCGTGGGTGGGCCGCCTGCGGGCACGTGAGCTCGCCTAGCGTCCGCTGGGTGGAGCCGATCCCACCTGCGCTCGAGGCGACCATCCGGACCCGATTGCGGGAGCGCCTGACACCGGGTCTGGCGCTGGCCTGCTTCGATGCCGAGGGCATCCGCTTCGCCGGCGGAGTCGGCCACGCCGACCTGGCTCGGGGCGAGGAGATCACGCCCCGGACGATCTTCCGCCTGGCGTCGATCTCCAAGCTGTTCACGACCACGCTGCTGCTCCGCGCCGTGGACGCCGGCGAGGTCGACCTCGACGAGCCGGTGAACCGGTATCTGCCTCCCGACCTGCGGATCACCACGGTCGACGGCGCACCGGCGGAGTCGCCGGTCCGGGCCCTGCTCTCGCACACGTCCGGGCTCCCGGCCGGCGCCCGCGGCGCAGACCTCGGCAACTCCCTGCTCACCCGGATCACCAACGCCGGTCCACTCCGATCCCTCGCCGACGCCATCACCGGGCTGCAGCTCGTCCCTCGTCCCGGAGAGCGGGTGATCTACTCGAACACCGCGTTCAACGTGGCGGGCTTCATCGCTGGCGCGGCGTTCGGCCAACCGTTCGAGGAGGCGGCCGGGACCCACGTGCTCGATCCGCTCGGGATGGAGGGCGCCGCATTCACGCCCCACCGGATCGGTCCGGGTGTCGCCACCCCCTACGGGTCGATCGTCCCTCCGGGCGTGGGGCCGAAACCGGCGGACCAGCTCCGGCTCGTCGCCACGCCGATGGGCGGGCTGACAGCCAGCGTGCTGGACCTGGCCCGCTTCGGCCGGATGGTCCTCAACGGCGGTGAGCACGACGGCCGGCGCATCCTGAGCCGACCGCTGTTCGACGCGGCGACCACGATGAGCGCACGGAACCACCCCGAGCTCGACCAGGGATTCGGGCTCGGGTTCAAGGTCCAGACCTGGCGCGGCCGCAGGATCATCGGGCACGACGGGAACATGCCGGGCGTCGCCACGCAGATGTGGCTGGCACCCGACGACGGCGTGGGGGTCGTGGCGCTGACCAACGGCTACTCGCTGGCCGTACCGCACGAGATCGCCGCCGCCGCGCTGGGCCACGCGCTCGACCTGCCGGCGGACCCGACGCCCGGTCCCGCTGCGGACGCCGGCACCCGTGCGGAGTTCGGCCGACGCGTCGAGGGAACCTACGAGCTCCGCGACTCCCAGATGCCCGGGCTCGTCGGACGGGTTGCGAACCTGATCGCCAGGGTTCGCCTCCGTCACGAGACCGGGGGCCGGCTCCGACTGGAGGGCAACCCGGGGTCCGACGGCCCGGTCTGGCTGTGGCCCGAGGGTGCACCCGGCAACTACCGGGTCGACGGCTCCGTCGACCCGGGCACCAACGCGATCATCGAGGAACTGCCGGACGGGCCACACCTGTGGCTGACCCATGCCACCCACCTGGTCCGAGCGTAGGCACCGACTCCGCCGGGGCGGTGGTGCCGGCGGTGGTCACGGCACGTCGTCGTCGAGTTCAGCGAGGCGGCAGTCCACCATGGCCAGCAGGATCTCCCGGTCGACCTGCCAGTCCACGGGCACCTGCACCGTCTTCTTGTTCACGCGGTAGTCGCCGAGCAGCGGCCGGGCGGCGTCGAGCGAGCCCTCGCCCCACGGCCCGAGGAGGATGTGCTTGGTGGCCACCGACACGCCGAACACGTAGGCGTCACCCCGGCGCAGCATCGGCTGGTTCCAGGCGACCACCGCCTCCAGATCGGGGTGCGCCTCGACGATCGTCGCGAAGATCGTCCGGACCGTGTCCGCCGCCGTCGGATCCACCTGTCCGAGATAGTCCTCGACGGTGTCGAACCGCTTCGACGAGGTGGAGCCCCGGCAGTACATCACCAGGGCGTTGGCGTGCGCCCGGCTGAACCCGTGCTCCTCGGTGAGGAAGGCGAACTGCTCCTTGTAGCCCTGGTCGCCACGTTCCGACATCAGGTCGAACCAGTAGGCCATCGGCTGGCCGTGCTTCTTCTCGATCGCCGGGAAGAACGCAGTGCGGTCACCGGAGCGGTCCGTCATAGGTCGCAGGATAGGAGTTGCGGCCGCCCGGGACCCGGTGACGCCTGCACTGCGTCGGTCGACGGTCGGTCGACGATCAGTCGCCGCGCCGGGCCAGCGCCAGCAGGTGCAGCAGGTCCATCGCCATGGTGGCGGCGGTGATCGCCGTGGTGGCGGTCGGGTCCAGGTGTGGCGCCACCTCCACCACGTCGGCGGCGACCACGTTCAGACCCGACAGGCCGCGGAGCAACTTGCGGGCCTGACGGGGATCGGGCCCACCGACCACCGGGGTGCCGGTTCCCGGCACGAACGCCGCGTCCAGGAAGTCCATGTCGAAGGTCAGGTAGACCGGGTGGTCACCGACCCGTTCACGGATCTCAGCGATCGTGTCGGTGAGCGGCCGGTCCAGGAGTTCGTCCGCATCGACGATCCGAAAACCGAACGTGTCGGGGTTGGGTGTGCGCATCCCCACCTGGATGGACCGTTCGGGAATCACCCAGCCCGCCTCGGCGGCGAGCTTGAACATGGTCCCATGGTTCAGGTCGTCGCCCATGTCCCAGGTGTCGGAGTGCGCGTCGAAGTGGACCACCGACAACGGACCGTGGTGCTCGGCGGCGGCGGCGAGCAGCGGGTAGGCGACCATGTGGTCCCCGCCGAGCGCGAGCACCGACACCCCGGCGCCGTGGATGGCGGCGACGGACTCGCGGACCTCCTCGACCATGCGATCCGGGTAGCCCTGCCACATCACCGTGTTGGGCGCATCACCCCAGTCGACCACCCGGGCCTCGTCCCAGATGTTGAACTCCCACGGCCAGTGTCCCCAGGGGTACTGGCCGACGAACACCGACTGCTCTCGCACCGCACGGGGCCCGAAGCGCGCGCCCGGCCGGTAGGTGGTGCCCATGTCGAACGGCACGCCGACCACTGCGATGTCGGCTGCGGCGAGCTTGCGGTCGAACGGCCGGCAGGCGAAGGTGAGCGGACCCGAGTAGGTGGCCTGGGTGAGGGCGTGGACGTCGATGTTGTTCACGGACCTCGATCGCAGGCACCACCGCCTCGGCGCTCGACGCTCCATGGGCCGACCGGGGTTCGGGTCCGGCACGGGTCGGGCCTGCCCGCCCGGATGAACCGGCGGTGACGCGATGTCACGGGCCCGCAATCTTTCGACAGCAACTGTTCCGCTGCAGTCAATCGAGTGGACAGGGCGGTCAGGTTAGATCCACTGGCTGTTGAGCATCGGGCGAACACCAGAAGGATCCAACGACATGAGCATCGACCATCTGTCGAACCGGCGCCGGACCACGACGTTGCGGAGGGCATCCGCCGTGTTCGGCGCCTTCGCCGTCATGGCGGCAGTGATCGCCGGAAACCAGCTGACCGCGGGCGCCCAGGGCGGGCCCACCGGGGTGGCGATCACCGAGGTCGCCTCCTGGGGCTCGAGCAGCAACACCGGCTATGCCGCCGACTGGTTCGAGGTCACGAACTTCGGCGCATCAGCCGTGAACATCTCCGGTTGGAAGTTCGACGACAGCTCCAACTCCTTCGGCTCGGCCGCCGCCCTGAACGGCATCACCTCGATCGCTCCGGGCCAGACGGTGATCTTCATGGAGACCACCAACCCGACCGTCATCGCCACGTTCCGCACGCTCTGGAACGTCCCGTCCGTCCCGATCGGCACCTACTCGGGGTCCGGTCTGGGCCTCAGCACCTCCGGCGATGCCGTCAACCTGTTCAACTCATCCGGTTCGCTCGTCACCGGGGTGAACTTCGGGGCGGCGAACACGACCACCACGCCGTACGCGAGCTTCGACAACACCGCCGGAGCCGGCGGGAGTTCCTTCCCGACACCGGCCATCTCCACCCTCAGCGCTGTCGGTGTGAACAGCGCCTACGCCAGCACCGACAACGTCGGCGTGGGCTCCCCCGGTCTCGCATCGTCCGGCGGCGGGACCACGACCACCACCACGACGACGACCACCACCACGGTGCCCGGACCTCCGTATGCGGCGTGGCCGGGTGGCCCGAACGTGAGCACCGCCGACCTGGCGGGCACGTTCACCAGCAACCTCAGCGGGCTCGACTTCGAGGGCACCGGTGCCGACGCCGGAACGCTCTGGGCTGCGGTCAACGGACCGGGGACGCTGTTCCGTCTCGTCTTCGACGGCACCAACTGGGTCCCCGACCCGACGAACGACTGGGGGGCGGGCAAGACCCTGCGCTACCCGAACGGGTCGGGTGACCCCGATGCCGAGGGGGTCACCTACGTCGGCGAGAACGCCGCCGAGGACGGCCTGTACGTGGCGACCGAGCGGAACAACGCGGCGAACTCGGTGAGCAAGAACGCGATCCTCCGGTTCGACCCGTCGGCCGCTGGTTCGACCCTCACCGCGACGAACGAGTGGGACATCACCGCCGACCTGCCGGCCAACGGTGCCAACCTCGGACTCGAGGGGATCACCTGGGTCGACGACCTGTACCTGGTGTCGAACAACTTCTTCGACGAGCGGCTCGGGAGCATCTACAACCCCGGGGCGTACCCGAACCACGGAGGCGGCCTGTTCTTCGTCGGCGTCGAGGGGACTGGCAACATCTACGTGTATGCGCTCAACAAGGCCGACAACAGCTACCTCCGCGTGGCCACGTTCTCGTCGGGCTTCCCCAGGGTGATGGACCTGCAGTACGACCGGGACATCCAGCAGCTCTGGGCCGTGTGCGACGACACCTGCACGGGGCGTTCGCACGTGCTCAGGGTCAACCCGGCGGACGGCCGGTTCGCCATCTCCGCCCGGTTCGAGCGGCCGACGGGGATGCCCAACACCAACAACGAGGCGTTCGCCGTGGCCACCTCGGCCTACTGCAGCAACGACACGAAGCCCGCCTTCTGGGGCGACGACAACGACGTCAACGGCTTCTCGCTGCGGGTCGGGACCGTCTCGTGCTCCAGCAGCGTGGGGCCGGATCCGGTCATCCCGGAGTTCCCGGTCGGGGGCGCCGCCCTGGCGCTGCTCCTCGGGACCGGCCTCCTGCTGTTCGTGCTCCGCCGGCAACGACTCATCGGAGCGGCCTGAGCCGTCGGGTGTCGGTGAACCCGCCGGTCACCCCCGCTGCCAGACCCGGTGGCGCAGGGCCCGCCGCCCGGCCAGCGCCACCTCGTCGAGCGACGCCACCTCGTCGTCGCTCAGCGACCAGCCGAGGGCACCGGCGTTCTCGGTGGACTGGCGCTCGTTCTTGGCTCCCGGGATGGGGACCGCCCCCTTGCGGACGACCCAGTTGAGCGCCACCTGACTGGGCGTCCGGCCCCCGTGGGCTTCACCGAGCGCCCGGAGTCGCTCCACGATCGGATCCACCAGAACCATGTCGTGATCGCTGAAGTCACGACCGGGCGGGGGCGGTGAGGCCGCTGAGTACTTCCCCGTGAGCCGCCCCTGTCCGATGGGCGAGTAGGCCAGGAGCACGATGCCGCGATCGTGGCACTCACGGAGCAGACCGCTGGTCTCGGGCATGGTGCGGAGCAGCGAGTACTCGACCTGGTTCGTCGCCAGACGCACGCCGCGGGCGCGGAGCGCGTCGTCGATCGCACACATCTGGCGAATCGAATAGTTCGAGACACCGACGGCACGGGTGAGACCGCTCTGGGCGGCGGCGGCCAGCGCATCGGCCAGGGCACGGGGCCCGCGCAGGCTGATCGGCCCATGGATCTGGTAGAGGTCGACCGACGGGACCCCGAGGCGCGCCAACGAGGCCCGCAGCGACGTCAGCAGCGCGAACCGGACCCGGACCTTCTGGGGGGACGGCATGAACTTCGTGGCCAGCACCACGCCCGAGCGATCCGCAACCGCGGTCTCCGAGTAGAGACGACCGATGATTCGTTCGCTCTCGCCGCCGCCGTAGACCTCGGCGGTGTCGAAGAACCCGACGCCGACCCGGAGCGCGGCCGCCCAGGCCGAGCGGATCGACTCCATGTCGAGGCCCGAGTCGTATCCGCCCATGCCCCAGGTCCTGCGGTCGCCCCACGCCCAGGTGCCGACTCCGAGGGCCGGGAGCACGACCCCCGACCCCGCCAACGAGTGGGACGGATCAGGAGGCGGAGCTGGGGTCGACACCGAGGGGCATCGTAGGACAGGCCGTGGCCGGTCGGCCCGGGTCGTCGGCCGGGGTGTGCGACTGGTCGCCGCCTAGAGTGTCGTCGCCCTCACTGCGCCAGACGATCCACAGGTCACGAGCATGTCCCAGGTCACGGCTCCGACAACCTCGATCGAACGACGCCCCACGGAGGGGCGCGACCGGTTCCTCGACGTCGTCAAGGCCGTCGCCGTCGTCCGGGTGGTGCTGTGGCACACGCTGTCGTGGCCGTGGCTCAGCTGGATCCCGGCGATGCCGGCCATGTTCTTCGCCAACGGCGCGCTGCTCGACCGGTCGCTCGGCCGGACGGGGTGGTGGCCCACCGTCCGGGGGCGCCTGCGGCGACTGCTGCTGCCGTACTGGGTGTACGCCTCGGCGAGCGTCCTCGTCATGGTGCTCGCCGGTTGGCGACCGGACGCCACCGACCTGGTTCCGTGGGTGGCGCCGGTGGTCGACCCGGTGGGGTCGGCCTGGGGGGCGGAGTTGTGGATCCCGCTCTGGTACGTGCGGGCCTACCTGTGGTTCGTGCTCCTGGCCGGTCCGATCCGGATGGCGACCCGACGATGGCCCGTCGCCACCGTGGCGGTCTCGGTTGCAGGAGTGGTGCTGCTCGGTCGCTGGCAGTCGAGCGGCGCCGAGGTCCCCATGGCCGTCGGGGACCTGCTCGCCTACTCGCCGTTCGTGGTGGCCGGGATGCTCTACCACCAGCGGGGCGTGCCGCCGCGACGGTGGTGCCTGGCCGCAGCGGCCGCGGCCGGGGTGGCTGCGGTGGCGTTCGTCCGGGTGCCGCCGGGTTGGGACGGCGTGGTCAACCGGTCCTGGACGCTCACGTTCTGTGTCGGCGTCGTCGGCCTGGGTCTGGTGACGGCGTACCGGGACAGGATCGGTTCGGTCCGGGGTCGTTGGGGCCGACTCGTCGACGTGATCGGTGTCCGGGCGCTGACGATCTACCTGTGGCAGGGGTTCGGGCTGCTCGTCGCGGCCCACCTGGTCCGTCGGGCCGCGCTCCCGCCGGGGATCGCCGACGTGCTCGCCCTGGTGACGGTCGGCGTCGTCGTCCTGGCCGCGGTGGCGGTGTTCGGACCGCTCGAGGACCGGGCGGGCGGCCGTCCGCAGCGGTTGGTGAACCTGCCCGGTTCCGTGCGGATCATCGGGGCCGTCGTGATCGTGTCGTTGGTGGCCGGGGCGATCGTGTCGACCGCCCCGGGAGGTGCGGAGACGGGAACCGCCCGGGAGGCGGACCGCGACGAACTCCCACTGTCGGGTCGGGCCGTCGTGGAACGCGCCGGGCTGGTCGAGGAGTCCCTGGCCGGCACCGACGCCGCACCCGTGCCGGCACCCCGGTCCGATGCGCCCGTGGACCAGCGACTGGCTGCGGCGGCCCAGCTGTGGTTGGACGATCACGCGGCCCCGCTCGCGACGATCGGCTTCTCGTCGCTCTCGGCAGCCGTGGCGACCGACGACGGACGCGTCTGGTCGCTCGAGTGGGGGCGGGATCGGCCCGGCGGCCTCACCGTCACCCCTGCGGGAGCTCCCGGTGAGGGTCCGGTGTTCCCGTGGTGGTCCCTCACCAAGGCCGCCACCGTGACGTGGCTGATGCGCTCGGTCGAGGCGGGGTTGGTGCGGCTCGACGACCCGCTCGCCCGGTGGGTGCCCGAGTCGCCGTACGCCGCCGAGATGACCTTCGAGCAGCTCGCCAGACACACCGCCGGCCTGCCCAGGGACGAGGGGCTGGCATTCCTCGTGTCCACCCCGGCGGGCGACGTCGGGTCGTGGTACCGGGACGGGCAGCTCCTGTTCCCGCCGGGCGAGGGCTTCAACTACTCGCGCACGGGCTACCACCTGCTGGCACTCGCCCTCGAGCGGGCCGAGGATCGCGCCTGGAGCGACTCGATGCGGGACCTCGGCGAGCGGGCCGGAGCGGTCCTGCTGTTCGACGACGAGGGCTCCACCCTCGGGGAGCCCACCGATCCGGACCGGCGTGGCTACCGGGGCGGGCTCTGGGCGAGCGGCGGACTGCGATCGACCCCGGCCGACGCCGCCCGGTTCTTCCGCTGGGTCGCCCGGGACGGGCTGCGGGCCGAGTCACTGGCGGCGGTCACGTCGTTCTCCCTCGATCCGCAGCGGTGGTACTACGGGCTGGGCCTGACGCCGAGGTGCCCGTGCCGGGAGGAGGACGGCCGGCTCGCGGCCACAGCGTTCGGTGCCGACGGGCCGGGTGGGAGCGTGGCCAGCCGCTTCGACGGGAGGGCGACGGTCGTGCTGGCGCCCGACTCGTGGTTCGACGGGGGCGCACCCCGACGGGAGTTCTTCGATCTCGAGTCGCGGCTGCTCGCCGCCGCCGGTTGAACCGGTCGCGGTCGGTCGGATGTCGTCCCCAACGGCGGCGGGGCCCCGCACGTCGTTGTGGGCGAGTGCTTGGTCGGGCGACAGGAGCGTGCCCGCGGGTGATCCGGATTTCCGGCGCCGCATGTACGGCGCATGGCTCAAGTCGGTCGCCCCGCCATCGGGGGCCGGGTGTCGGTCCGCCTCCCGGCGGGACTGCTCCGCGAACTCGATCGACGCGCCGCTCTCGGCGGGATGTCGCGAGCTGAAGCCATCCGCATCCTGCTCGACCGAGCACTCAGCGGAGCGCACGACGACGGCGTCGATCGGACCCAGATCGCCCACCGACTGGCGCTGACGCCTGCGGAACGCCTGCGGCGAACAGCCGAGGAGACCCGACGGATCCAGGCACTCGTCGGTCCAGCAGCGTGACCGCACGGTTCGATCCCGAACGGCTGCTCGAGGTGCTCACGCGACACGGAGTGGAATTCGTGCTCATCGGTGGCCTGGCATCGGCGGTCCACGGGTCACCGCTCCCCACCGCCGACGTCGACATCACGACGCGGGTGGCGACGCTCCGGGCGATCATCCGGTCGAAGGAGACTGCGGACCGCGAGAAGGACCGTCGAGCGCTTCCCTACCTCAAGGCGTTGCTCGAGGAAACCGGCGGCTGAGCCCTGATCCCGCACCACTGGGCCGTGAACCGCGTCGGTCCGTGGAGCCCCACACCGCCATGAGCCCGGCCGCGCGTGGCGTCGTTGAGCAGCGGATGACCGCTGGATGATGCACCTTCGATCCGACCTGGCGACTCGGATCGGTGCCGGACTCGCTCAGGTCCACAACGCCCAGGCGCTGGAACTCGCAGTGCACGTCGCCTCATCGCGCGATGCCGGTGGCTCCTGATTCCCCTCAGGTGCGGGCAGCAACCGCGACACGGGCCCGGCCATCGGGCTTCGGCCGGCGACTGGCGACACGACATCGGGATCTGGCACACCGTCCGGCCGACAACGCTCGATCCGCGCCCGTCGGAAACCCGAACGGCAGGCCCGGAGGCCTGCCGTTGGAAGGATTCCCGATGGTGGCGGGGGCAGGACCCGTCGCACGCTCCTCCCAAATCCGCCCCGCACAACGCACGACGGCCGCCCGGAGGCGGCCGTCTGCGATGGTGGCGGGGCAGGATTTGAACCTGCGTCCTTCGGGTCATGAGGTGCCTCTCGGTCATGCCGGCCGGTACCGACGGGTGCCGAGTTGCCTGCGATTTCAGGGGACTAGGGCTCGGGCCGTGCCGACCGATCCGCCCCGTGATGGCCCCTGCCGGCGGCTGCGTTCGAAGCGCCGTTAGAAGTCGGCGCCCCGATCGATGTCTGCCACATACGTCAGATACGAAACGTCTGTTCCATATCTGCTTGCTATCCAGATAGGCTGCCGGTGTGAACTTCGTGCGACCGATCGAGGCAATCGTCCCAGGGGCGCAGGGTCGCGTGCTGGCCGTCCTTGCCGAGACGACCGCTGAGCCCAACCTCCGGACAGTCGCCAGGCTGGCCGGCGTGAGCCTCGCTCAGGCGTCTCGGGTGCTCCCCGGCTTGGTCGCACTGGGCGTGGTCGAGCGGCGGGAGGTACCACCCTCATCGCTGTTTCGGCTGGTGCCGGAGCACGTCGCCTCCCAAGCGCTGCTGGCGCTCGCCCGCTCCACCGAGAACGTGCTCGTCGAAATGGGTCGCCTTGCCGCCGCCATGCCACGTTCACCGCTGAGCGTGATCGTCTTCGGATCGTTTGCTCGCGGGGAGGCCGGACCTGACAGCGATGTCGACATCGTGGTCGTCCGCCCCGCCGAGATCGACGAGGACGACGAGGAGTGGGCAGGATCCATCGAGACGTGGCGCCACAACCTCCGACGCCTCACCGGCAACCCGATCGAGCTGTTCGAGGTCAGCGCCGACGAGGCGGCGGCGAAGCTCGTCGGCCGGAGCCCGCTCTGGTCCGACATCCGACGCGACGGTCGGATCGTTCACGGGCTCGACCTCAATCAGCTGAAAGCAGTTCGGAATGGCTAGACCGATGCGCACCAAGCCGGTGTCCGCCGCCCAGGTCCGCGCCTACGCCACCAAGGCCCAGGAGTTCACCGACGCAGCGGTCAGCGATCTCGCCGCCGGGAGGAACATCGCAGCGACGAGTTCGGCAATCCACGCCGAGATCAACTCGGCCGACGCGGTGTGCGGTGCCCGCCTTGGCAAGCGGGCCGCCGGGGAGGATCACGACCAGGTGCTCGACCTGCTCCGCCAAGCCGGCCCGGATGGCACCGCCGTCGAACGAGAGCTGCGCCGCCTTCTCCCACTCAAGACGAAGGCCGAGTACGAGCCGGACGACATCGCACCCTCGGCGGCCAGCAAGGCCGTCGAACGCGCCCAACGATGCGTTGCCATCGCAGTTCGGGTGGCCGCCACGACGCGTTGACCACGCCCCGGCGCCGGCCCCCCGGCCACCGCCCGCCGGAACGAAGTAGGCCCGGAATCCCTGGGGACTCCGGGCCTCTCGATGGTGGCGGGGGCAG
>SXMI01000154.1 GCA_005777415.1 Actinomycetota bacterium
CGGATCGCCTTCATGGTCCAGATCCGCAGCCGCTCCGACCCGCCGGCGGCCCGGTAGACGTCAAAGGCGACGGCCTTGTGCTCCGACTCCTCGAGCGCATGCCAGGTGAACACGTCACCGACCACCGGACCCGGGAGCCTGCGGGCTTCGTCGTCGGTCAGGGCCAGCTCGGCGAGTGTGGCCGTGAAGTGCTCCATGGCCGCCGTCGCGGCCAGGTTGGCGATCGGCGGGGCGATCCGCTCCCGGGTCCGCAGCCCCCACCGGGTCAGACGCTCGTACCGCTTCGTCGGGTAGCCGAGGTCGTCGAGTCGGTCGTTGAGCACCCGGTGCTCCCGGCCGTGCACCGACTCCTGGCCGATGAACCCGGCGACCTGGCGACGCAGCACCGGGTCGGCGACCCGGTCCCGGTGGTGGCGCACGGAGCGCACGAAGAACTCCTCGCCGTCCGGGAACACCGACGAGAGCGTGGCGAAGAAGTGGCTGAGGATCAGGTCGTCGTCCGCCGCGTAGTGCTTGGGCAGGTCGGCGAGCGACTCCTCGAAGGACACCCGTCGGGTCGGCACGGCGCGGCCGGCGGTCGCCGCCGGGGATGCGGTTGGGTTCGGCATGGGCAATATCCTAGAGGAATTGAGTGATTCACTCAACCTCTCAAGTCTGTTACACTCGTCACGTGTCCGACCCAGCCGCCGCCCCGACCCGGGACCAACCCACGACGAAGGGCGAGCAGACGCGGCGGGCCGTCCTCGACGCCGCCGTCGTCCGCTTCGGTCGGGACGGGTTCCGGGCCACCTCCGTGGCCGACGTGGCCCGGGACGCTGGCGTCGGCGGCACCGTCCCCTACGCCTACTTCGCCAACAAGGAGGCGCTGTTCCTGGCGGCGCTCGACGACGACGCGGCCGCCGTGATGCAGGAGGGCCTCGTCCGCCTGACGAGCGCCGACCGACCGCCGCAGTGGCGGGAGCAACTGGTGCTCACGCTGATCGACGCTCTCGACCGCCATCCGCTGGCCCGTCGGGTGCTCGCCGGACTCGAGCCCGAGGTCACCGACCGGGTCCAGGACATCCCCGCCATGCTCGAGCTGCGCACGGCCGTCGTCGAGCAGCTCCGGGCCGACCAGGCCGCCGGGTTGGTTCGCCCCGACATCGACGCCGAGGCCGTCGGGAACGGCGCGGTCACCATCATCCTGACGGTGCTCATGTCGGTGCTGCAGTTCGGGCGCTCCGGGGTCGACCAGCACGGTGCCGACGTCATGGCCGTGTTCGCCGCCGCCCTCGACCCTCCCGGCTGACCCGCCCGGCACCAGGGATCTCCGGCTCTCCAGCGCGACACGGTGGGCGCGCGCGACCCTCAGAACGGGGTGGGCGGGCGGAATAGCGCCGTGCGGCGGCGCGTTGTCGCCTCCATGAGCACCTTCCGCGTCGGCGTCCAGCTCCACCCCCAGGCCACCTCCGTCGAGCGGCTGCTCGACGGTGCCGTCGCCGCCGAGGAGCTCGGGGTCGACTCGGTCTGGTACTGGGACCACTTCTTCCCGCTGTACGGCGACCCGTCGGCGGCCCACTTCGAGGCCTACACCCTGCTCGCAGCGGCCGCCGTCCGCACCGACCGGGTCCGCCTCGGCGCCCTCGTCACCTGCAACTCCTACCGGAACCCCAACCTGCTCGCCGACATGTCCCGCACGATCGACCACCTCAGCGGCGGCCGGTTCACCCTCGGCATCGGCTCAGGTTGGTTCGAGCGGGACTACGACGAGTACGGCTACGAGTTCGGGACCGCCCGGGGCCGGCTGGCCGACCTGGAGCGGGACCTCCCCGTCATCCGCCAGCGGCTCGCTGCGCTCACCCCGCCGCCGGTCGGCGACCTCCCCATCCTGATCGGCGGGTCCGGGCGCAAGGTCACGCTCCGGCTGGTCGCCGAGCAGGCCACGGGCTGGAACACCTTCGGACCACCCGAGCACTTCGCCGAGCTCAACGCCGTGCTGGACGAGTGGTGCGAGCGGGTCGGCCGCGACCCCGCCGAGATCGAGCGGACGGTGGCCATCGAACCGACCGACGACCGCTGGGACGACTACGTCGCCGCCGGGGCCGACCACCTGATCGTGATGACCTGCGACCCCTTCGACCTGGACGCCGTGGCCCGTCTGGTCGACGCCGCCCGCAGCTGAGCCTCGCTCGCCCCCGGTTCTCCGGCTCCAGCGCGCGACCCGGGGTGCGCGCGCGACCCACAGATCGGGGTTGCGTAGGGTCGATCGCCGTGAACGACTACATCCACGGGTTCGGCTCCGAGGAGGAGCACCGGCTCTGGGTCCAGGCCGAGGTGCTGGCCGGACCGGTCTTCGACCGCCTCCCGCTGATCGAGCACGGGCGACTGCTCGAGCTGGGCTGCGGTGTCGGTGCCGAGCTCGACCAGATCCACCGACGTCGACCCCACCTCGAGCGGAGCGGCGACGAGCTCTCGCCGACGCATGCGGCCGCTGCACCTCGCCGGAGCGGCGGCATCGCCGGCGGGCTCCGGGCGGACGCCTCCCGACTGCCGCTCCCCGACCGTTCCGTCGACCAGGCGGTCACCATCTGGGTGCTCGAGCACGTCCCCGATCCGGATGCCGTCGTCGGCGAGGCGCTCCGGGTGCTGCGTCCCGGCGGCACGCTCGTGTGCACCGAGGTGGACAACGACTCCTTCGCC
>SXMI01000155.1 GCA_005777415.1 Actinomycetota bacterium
CGAGCCCCCGCCGGTCGAGCCCGGTGCAGCCCCGGCCGCGCCCGGGTCGACCGCCCCGGCCGCCGGGTCCACGGCTCCGGCCGCGCCGGGGTCGACCAACTCCTCACTGACCCCGGCCACCTCGGCCTCGAGTCCGCCGGGTCCACCGAACGCCCCCGGTTCGACCCGCACCTCGCGCTGCTGGCTGGGCACCAGCACCGCGATCGCCAGGAACACGGCCGTGAACCCGATCAGCGGCCCGTAGCCGCGGAACAGCCGGTCGCGGGCCCCGCTCGGCGCCGTCTCGTCGCTCACGTGATCGTCCTCCTCGCCCGGCGACCGACCACGCGGTCGGCGATCGACAACCCCAGTGCTCCCACCAGGGCGATCGTCCCGACGGCGACCCCGGCCCGCCCGGCGGTCCCGTCCTCGAACCGGTTGCCGATCACCGACGGCAGGGCCGCCTCCTCGGCCCGGGCCCGCTCCACCTGCGCCACCACCGGCGCGGCGCCGGCCGAGACGTCACCCAGACCGAGGTCCCCGACCCCCAGGTCGAGCGGCGGGACCGTGTCGGTCACGACGACGGGCTCCTCGTACGGGATGTCGGGGACCGGCTCCGCCAGGGTCGTCTCGGGGGCCACCTCGACCGGTGGCTCGGCCAGCGCCGGCAGGGGCGGCGGGGCGGAGAAGTCGGTGTCGTCGGTGACCGCCTCGACCCCGCCGGCCAGGATCTCGATGCTGCCGGACCCGCCCAGGACGCCGAGCAGGATGTCGACCACGGTCAGCGCCACGTCGTTCTTGCAGTCCTGCTCGACGAGCTCCTTGCGGAGCGCCTGGACGAGCGGGTCGACCTGCCCGAGGAACGGGATGAGGACGTCGCGGCCGAACGGCGGCTCGACCACCCGGAAGCCGATGGGGGTGACGCGGATCCCGCCCTCCACGACCTCGGTGGTCGGCAGCGTCAGGTCGACACCCAGCGGCGCGAGGAGCTGCTCGATCCCCTGCTCGAACCCCCGCAGGTCGGCGAACACCTGAGCGACGGGCCGCTCGATCCCGAGCACGGTCGCCGAGGCGAAGGTGAACGTCGAGCTGGTCTCCTCCCGCGCCCCCGAGCGGGCGACGGCCTCCCACCGCGGCTCCCGCAGGACGAACAGGCCGCCGAGCACCCGCAGCTCGTCGGCGGTGACGACCGCCCGCGCCTCACGGACCCCGTCGACGAGCTGGGCCGAGGTCTCGGTCCGACCACCGACGAGCGCGACCAGGAACACGTCGGCCGGCACCGACTCCGTGACGGCGCGGCTGGACGGCAGCGCCGTGGCCGTGGCGTCCTGGAACCCGACCGGACCGCCGTTCGGTTCGCCACCGATCCCCGGCTGGAACACCTGGGTCCGGCGGGGCTGCTCCGCCCCCGGCAGCGTCGAGTCCGCCGAGGTGACCGGCGGGAGTGCCGTGGGCGGCAGCAACGGCGGCGACCCGTCGCACTGCGGGCCGCCGAACAGGGTCGGGAGCGCCCCCAGGTCGAGGGCGCGGGCCTCGGAGCTGCCGGTGCGGTCCTGGTAGCGGGCGAGGGAGCGGCCGTAGGCCAGGCCGATGGTGGCGTTGGCCGCCTTCATGCTCAGCGAGAACGTATCGGCGCTGGCCTGCGCGCTGCCCCGGACCACGTCGTCGGAGTCGACCGGTGCTGCACCGACGGCGAAGGCCCCCACGGCGACCACCACCAGCGCGACGGCGCCCGCCCTGCGTGCGACCCCCCGGTTGCCTGCCCGTCGAACCACGAGCCCCGACCTCCCCCCGGATACGTCGGTGAACGCTGTTCTCCCGACCCTAGTTGCCGCCGGCTCCCGCCGGAGGTCGGACCCGACGGGACCGCCCGATCGGGCCGTGTGACGAAAAGCTCAGCATCCGCCCGGGCCTGCCGATCGAACTACCAGCAGGCGAACAGGAGGCACACATGTTGCTCGTCACCGAGACCACCGAACGGCACCGCACCCTCTCCATCGAGGCCGACGTGCTCGACCTGGGCCGGGCCGGACGCCACGGGCGCCTGGTCCTGACCGGCGTGGTGCACGCCGAGTCGGTCCCCGATCTGGAGACCGCCGTCGAGGAGATGCTGCTCGCCGATCCGTCCGACCTGGTGGTCGACGTTTCCGACGCCGACGTCCAGACCGCCGGCGGCATGCGGCTGATCTCCCGGCTGCGCTCGACCCTGCAGCGCCGGGGCGCCACGGTCGTCGTCGACGGCCTGCGGGGCGCCACCGCCAGCGTGCTCGACGCCACGGCGGCGTTCGACCGCTACCTCCGGCCCACCGCCGGCACCCCCTCCGCCGCCTGACCCGGCCGCCCCCTCACCCGGCCCCGCCGGGCCCCCACCGGGTCTCACCCCCCCCCATCGTTCTCGGTGCACCCAGCGCCCGACTCGGGCTGTGCCTGCACCGATTTCGTCTGCCGGCCGGCCGGTTGGCCGGTTGGCAGGCCTGCTGACCGGCCGGTTGGCAGGCCAGCCGGCCGGTCAGCAGGAACGGTGCTCGCTCGGTCGCTTTCCGCCCGGGCGCGTTATCCTGACCCCTTCATGAGTGAAGGCGCCGGCAACCCAGCGAACTCGGACGGTCCCGGGCGCCCGCTCAGCAAGCCGACCCTGACGACCCTCTCCCGGGCCGTGGAGCACTACGCCACCAAGGTCGGTCCCGATGCGCTGGTGGTCTCGACGTTCCAGCGCTCCACCTACTTCGCCCGGTCCGCCGCCCGCTACGCCGCCATGGCCGCCGTCGGCGTCACCACGGTGGCCGCCTACTCGGGCGAGCTGGTCGACGCCCCCGGGGTGACCTCCGTGCTCCTCGACGAGCACCACCCGCTCGCCGCCGAGTGGGGCACCCTGCTGCTCTCGCCGGCGATGTCGGTCTACGTCGGGGGCCGGGACCTGGTGGTCCTCGACGAGTCCTCACTGGACATGCAGTCGGGTCGACGGTTCCTGGCGAGCCTCACCTTCGACCAGGACGAGGTGGCCGATCATGGCGACCGGTACGTCGCGATGCTCAGCGACCGCCTGGACCGAACGATGGCCGATCGGCTCGCCGAGGCCGTGGCGGATTGTCGTCGACGTGGGCCGACCGCCGGCCTGGGGGCGATCGCCGCCGCCACCGCCGTGCTGGTCAACCGGCTCGAGGAGCAGCACCGGACGCTCGCCGCGACCCGCGACGCCCTGCTCGCCGAGACCGAACGGGCCGACATCGACCCACTGACCGGCCTGTTGAACCGGTCGGGCCTGGAGCGCTGGCTCGGCACCGACCCCACCCGACCCAGCAACGTCGAACTCCCGTCCACCGGCCTGATCCTGGTCGACCTGGACGACTTCAAGGCCGTGAACGACCGCCACGGCCACTCCGTCGGTGACTCACTGCTCGCCGAGATCGGCATCGCCGTCCGCACCTCGGTCCGTCCGGGCGATGTGGTGTGCCGCTGGGGTGGCGACGAGTTCGTCGTCCTGTGCCCCGGCGCCACCGACGACGACCTCCTGTCGATCGCCGACCGACTCGTGGGTGCGGTCGGGGCCGTCCGGGTCGGCGACGCCCGGGTCACCGCCTCGGTGGGCTGCCAGGGGAGTTCCCGGCACCCGTTCCCGATCGCCGCCGCCGACGACGCCCTCTACCGGGCCAAGGCCGCCGGCGGGGGCACCCGGCGGCTCGCCGAATCCGCCGATGGACCGCCGGTGGGCTGAACCGCCCACGCCCGCTGCTGGCATCAGGTCGTGCCACACGGCACACTGTCGGACAAGCGGTGGGCGACCGCTGGTGAACGAGGCGGGGCGGCCCGCCCGGAGGGAGCACGGTGCGAGCGAACCGACGTGAGTTCCTGATCGCAGGTGCAGCTGGGGCGCTGGGCATCGGTCTGGCCGCCGGCTGCACCCCGGCGCCGTCCCCGGTCGGTCCCGCCCCGGGATGCCCCACCGGTCCACTGGTCGTCGGGCCGTCGGTCCTGCCTCCACCGGGGAGCACCGGGCTGGTCGACGAGGCGGTGTTCCAGGCCCGGACCACCGAGTACCTGCAGCTCGCCACCCAGTCGCTGCGCCCGAACGACACGGCCAGCGTCATCGCGCACCTGCTCCGGGCCGAACGGGACCCGGGGTTCACCTGGGACCCGTCCCAGGTCGGGGCCGGAATCGTGAGCACGGATCCCTACCGGGACACCGACGACTTCGAGCTGATGTACCAGCAGTGGACCCTGCGACTCGGCCGCGGCGTCCTGCCCCAGGTGGCGATCGACGCCATCGAGGACAAGATCGCCAACGCCCGGTACCGCTACGACGACCCGCTGCCGCCGGGCGACGTCGACGACAAGTGGTTCTGGTCCGAGAACCACCGGATCATGTTCGCCGTCGACGAGTACCTGGGCGGCCTGGCGCTCCCCGACCGGGTGTTCTCCTTCACCGGCCTGACCGGGGCCCAGCACGCGGAGCGGGCGCGTCCGGTGGTGATCGACTGGATCCGAGAGCGGTCGAAGTTCGGCTACAGCGAGTGGCACTCGAACACGTACATGAAGTACGACTACGCCCCGCTGCTCACCCTGGTCCAGTGGGCCGACGACCCCGAGTTGATCGCGCTGGGCGCCGCAGCCACCGACGTGTGCCTGTTCGACCTGGCCACCCACACGTTCCGGGGGGTCTACGGGGTCACGCACGGCCGGGGCTACAAGGCGGCCAAGACGAACGGCCGGAGCGAGAGCTCGTTCTCGACCGCCAAGTTCCTCTTCGACACCACCGACGAGAGCTACTCGAGCACCACCGATCACGGTGTGCTGTTCCTCTGCGGGAACGACCGGTACCGGTTGCCCGAGGTGATCGAGCGGGCCGCCCGCCACGACGGTCCAGTCCGCATCCGCGAGCGCCACGGCGTCCACCTCGACCCGCACGAACCGTGGAGCCCGGACCCCGTCGGCGCCTACGGCTACGACTACACGACCGAGAACCTGAACTTCTGGTGGAGCCACGGTGCGCTGACGGCGTGGCAGTTCATCCCGCCGACCCTGGAGGCGTGCAACCGCTGGAACCTGTGGGACTCCGAGCTGTTCCAGAAGTTCGCCGCCGTCAAGGACTTCGCCGGGGTCGACCCGACCGTGGCGCAGTTGGCGGTCCGCGAGCTCGCACCGTTCGCGGCCGCCGGCGTCCTGGGCGAGGCCCACACCTACACCTGGCGCAGCTCCGAGGCCATGTTGTCCTGCGTGGTCGACCACCGCTTCGGCGACGCCATGGAGCAGGTCCACGCCTGGCAGGCCACCCTCGGGACCAACGCGATGGTCTTCACCACCCACCCGTCGTCGCCGGTCAAGCGCACGACGAGCTGGAACGACGACAGCGGCTACTGGGTGGGCACGGCATCCATGCCCCGGAGCGCCCAGCGGGACCGGGCGGCCATCCACATCTACCAGCCCGGCTACGCCGCGCCGACCGACCCGCTGCTCGGCCCGTACTTCGGCTACGAGCCGTACACCCACGCGTACTTCCCGCTCGAGCGCTTCGACGACGTCGTCGGGCGCAACGGCTGGGTGTTCGGCCGTTCGGGCGACGGCTACGTGGCGCTGTGGAGCCACCGCCCCACCACCTGGCGCACCTACGACCCGGCCGTCGAGGCCACCGACGGCATGACCGGACCGTTCGACCTGCTGGCGCCGGGCGGTCCGGACAACGTCTGGATCGTCGAGGTCGGCGGCGCCAGCGACCACGGGTCCTTCGAGGCCTTCGTGGACGCCATCACCTCGGCCCCGGTCGAGGTGGTCGGCATCGGCGGCCAGCGCACGGTCCGGTACGTCTCGCCCACCGAGGGCGAACTGCGCTTCGGGGTGAACGGGCCGTTCCGGGTGGACGGGGTCGAGGTCCCGCTCCGGGACCACCCGCGCCACTCGAGCCCGTGGGCCGAACAGTGCGCCGTCGTCGAGTCGTTCGACATCCGCGACGGCGACCGGCGCCTGGTGATGGACACCACCACGGCCGGTCGGGTCGTCAGCTGAGCCGACCGCAACCCACGACGTGAGCGACCCGGCCCCGGACCCGTTCGGGCCGTTCACCGGACGGGTGCCGGCCGACGACGCCGGTCTGGAGTCGTTCGTCGACGAGCTCGTCGCCCCGCTCACCGACGACGAGCTGTGCGCCGGCATGTCCGGTGACGGGCCGTGGATCCGCGGCACCCGTGAG
>SXMI01000156.1 GCA_005777415.1 Actinomycetota bacterium
GAAACCGTCGGTCAGGATGGCGGTCTCGCCGTCATCAAGGACGTTCCCAAGCTGCTCGTCTACGAGCTGTGCCGCTGGCGCAACGAGCGGGACGGCCGCCCGGTCATCCCGGCATCGATCCTCACCAAGCCGCCGTCGGCCGAGCTGCGTGAGGACCAGCCAGCCGAACTTGTTCGACAGTGCCATCAGCACCACCCCGCGGATCCGGGACTGGAGGTTCTCCTCGGTCAGGTCCACGGGCAGGTCGCCGAAGCTGGGAGTGAGCATGTCGAGCAGCGCCGCGTGGGCGGGCTCGATCGGTACCGTCCGGGCGTCGACCCCGAGGTTGGACGCCAGCTCGAGGGCATCGGCGACCGAGTGGTCGGAGGAGAAGCGTGACGGCATGAGCACGACGTGCACCGCTTCCGGTCCGAGCGCATCGGCGGCTATCGCCGCCACGAGTGCCGAGTCCACACCGCCCGACAAGCCGAGCGTCACCTCCGTGAACCCGTTCTTGCGCGCGTAGTCCCGGACACCGAGGCAGAGCGCCGCCCAGACCTCAGCCGGCCCCTCCGGCGAGGCGGCGATCACGCCGTCGGCGAATCCGGGTCGGGTCGGGTCGGGCTGCCGGCTCACGGTCACGACCTCCCGCTCCGGGCCGTCGGCCGGACGGTCGGGAACCCGGACGTCGACCACCTGCTCGTCGGGCTCGAACCGTGCGAGCCGGGCGAGCAGGGCGCCCTCGGCATCGACCACCACGGATCCGCCGTCGAAGATCAGGTCGTCCTGACCGCTCACAAGGTTCAGGTACGCGACCGGCACCCCGCACTCCTGAACCCGACGACGCAGCATGGCCTCCCGGACGTCCTGCTTGCCGACGTGGAACGGCGAGGCGTTGATGTTCAGGATCACCTGGGCACCGGCGGCACAGGCCGCCGCCGCCGGGCCGTCGTCCAGCCAGACGTCCTCGCACACGGTCACGGCGCACCGGACGCCGGCGAGCTCGACCAGTGGCTGTCCCTCGGGGCCCGGATCGAAGTAGCGGGGCTCGTCGAACACGGCGTAGTTGGGCAGCGCCTGCTTGCGGTAGCTCGCCACGACGGCGCCGGCATGGATGACGGCCGCCGCGTTCCACGGTCCGTCCAGCGGGTCGTGCGGATCGGCCCCCCGGCGCCGGTGACCCTCGACCCAGCCGACCACAGCTGCGCAGTGGCCGGTGATCCGCTCGGCGAGGCGCCGCAGCGCCAGCTGCTGATCGTCCACGAAACCGGGCTTCAGGAGCAGGTCCTCGGGCGGGTAGCCGGGAACGGCCAGCTCCGGGACGAGCAGCACGTCCGCGCCGGCGAGCTCGGCCCGGGCATGGGCCCGGGCCACCTGCTCGACGTTCTCGTCGAGCGCGCCGACCGTCAGGTCGAGCTGTGCGAGGGCCACCCGGATCGTCGCCACGGGCTGCAGGCTAGGCACCCGGCGGGCGGCCGACGAACGACGGGCGGTGTCCGCGGCCAAGGTCCGGTGCCGACCCGGGCCCGGACGCGACCGTGGGGGCCCCGGAGGGCCCCCACGAACCGACGGTGCTCCTGGGATCAGCTGGCAGCCGAGCAGACCGTCTCGGTGATCAGCCGGGCCACGACGTACGGGTCGCAGTTGGCGTTCGGCCGACGGTCCTCGATGTAGCCCTTCTGGTCCTGGGCCACCTGCCACGGGATCCGGATCGAGGCGCCGCGGTCCGAGACGCCGTAGCGGAACTCGGAGAAGTGCGCCGTCTCGTGCAGACCCGTGAGCCGGTCCTCGTAGCCGTGGCCGTAGCCGGCGAGGTGCTCCTCGACCTTGCCCTCGGCGCCGATGGCCTCGCAGGCCGCGATGATGGCGTCGTAGCCCTCACGCATCTGCTTGGTCGAGAAGTTGGTGTGGCAGCCCGCACCGTTCCAGTCGCCCTTGATCGGCTTCGCCGAGATGGAGGCGTTCACGCCGAAGTCCTCGGCGATGCGGTACAGGAGGTAGCGGGCCATCCACATGTGGTCGCCGACCTCGATCGTGCCCGCCGGGCCGATCTGGTACTCCCACTGACCGAGCATCACCTCGGCGTTGGTGCCCGAGATGGCCAGTCCCGCCTCGAGGCACGCCGTGGTGTGGGCCTCGACGATGTCGCGACCGGCGATCTCCACCGCACCGACGCCGCAGTAGTAGGGGCCCTGCGGGGCCGGGTAGTAGTAGCCCTCGTTCGGCCAACCCAGCGGGCGGCCCTCCTTGAAGAAGGTGTACTCCTGCTCCATGCCGAACCACGGCTCGAAGGACGCGTACTTCTCGGCCACCGCCGCGCAGGCCGCACGGGTGTTCGTCGGGTGCGGCTCCATCGTCTCGGGCAGCAGGACCTCGTTCAGCACGAGGACGTCGTTGCCGCCGCGGATCGGGTCCGGGCACGTGAACACGGGGCTCAGCACGCAGTCCGAGTTGGACCCCGGCGCCTGGTTGGTGGAGGAACCGTCGAAGCCCCAGATGCCGGGGGTGGCACCGTCGTCGAGGATCTTGGTCTTGGAACGGATCAACGGGACGGGTTCGGTCCCGTCGATCCAGATGTACTCAGCCCGATACGCCACGGGATCACCTGCTCCTTCGTCGTCGCCCCGCCGGTGCGGCGGAGCTGGCCCGATTGTTTCACCGCCCGCACCCGGGCTCGGAACCGAGCGGCCGGGGTGGGCACGCTGAGGCTGCAGGGCGGCGTTTTCCCGGCCGTTGCCCGACTGTGAACGCTGTGTGAACTGGGCCCCCGGGCCTTCCGGATCCGCCGTGTCGACTGGTACACCCGTGCGCACCCGGCCTCCGGCCCGACCGTGGAGCCGCCGGGGACCCGGAACTACCGTGAACGGATGGACGACACCATGAACTTCGGTGAGTTCGACGACGCCACCGCCGGACAGCAGCGGGACTACGTGCTCCGAACGGTGGAGGAGCGCCGTGTCCGCATGGTGCGCCTCTGGTTCACCGACGTCCTGGGACAGCTCAAGTCGGTCGCCATCTCGCCCGTCGAGCTCGACGCCGCGTTCGAGGAGGGCGTGCAGTTCGACGGCTCTGCGATCGACGGGTTCAGCCGGGTCCAGGAGAGCGACGTGCTCGCGTTCCCCGACCCGAACTCGTTCCAGCTCATGGCTGGGGGCGGCGACGACGTGACGGCCCGCATCTACTGCGACATCGCCGACCTGGACGGGGCGCCCTTCCAGGGGGACCCCCGTCAGGTCCTGCGCCGCAACCTGCAGCGGGCCGCCGAGGCCGGGTTCGAGTTCATGTGCGCCCCCGAGGTCGAGTACTTCTACCTCGGCTCCGACGACCCGACAGCGGCGCCGCAGCCGCTGGACCAGGCCAGCTACTTCGACCTCACCACGCTGGACGAGACCTCCGACATCCGCCGTCGGACGATCCAGCGGCTCGAGGCGAGCGGGATCCCGGTGGAGTACTCGTTCCACGAGGACGCTCCGTCCCAGCACGAGATCGACCTGCGGTACACCGACGCGCTCGGCATGGCCGACAACGTCATGGCGCTTCGGATGATCGTCCGCGAGGTCGCGGTCGCCTCCGGCGTGCACGCCACGTTCATGCCCAAGCCCATGGAGGGCGTGCAGGGCTCGGGCATGCACACCCACCTGTCGCTGTGGCAGGGCGACACCAACGCGTTCTACGACGCCGACGCCGAGTACGGACTGTCCAAGGTCGCCCGAGCCTTCATCGCCGGCGTGCTCGCCCACGCCGGCGAGATCACGGCGGTGACCAACCAGCTCGTGAACTCCTACAAGCGGCTCGTCGCCGGGTTCGAGGCGCCGGTCCACATCTCGTGGGCCCGCAACGACCGCTCCGCACTGGTCCGTGTGCCGATCCCCAAGCGGAACAAGGAGTCACAGGGCACGCGGATCGAGTACCGGGCGATCGACCCGGCCTGCAACCCGTACCTGGCGTTCTCGGTGCTGCTGGCCGCCGGACTGGCCGGGATCCACGGGAACTACGAACTGGGTCCCGAGTCGGTCGGCGTCGACCTGACCGAGACCGTTCGTCGGGCCGACGCCGACGACCTGCTCCCGAACAACCTCGCGACGGCCCTGGACCGGATGGAGGGCTCGGACCTGGTGCGGGAGGCCCTCGGCGAGCACATCTTCGAGTGGTTCCTCCGCAACAAGCGCGCCGAGTGGAGCGGGTACCGGACCCACGTGTCGAGCTTCGAGCTGCAGCGGTACCTGCGGACCTGGTGATGGACCCGATCCTGCTCTGGCCCGACCCGCCGCCGCCGGATCTGGTGCGCGTGCTCGACCTGGCCGGTCTGCCCTGGACGGCGGTGGCCTCGGAGGCCGACGCCCGCGACCTGACCTACCCCGCGGCGGTCGTGGCGGCGGACGACCAGCCCGAGGCCGGCTTCGCCATGGCCCGGGCCCTGCGGCGGGGCGACCTGATGCCCGCCCCCGTGCTGCTCCTGGTGCGGGGGACGGCACTGGCCGACCTGGACGGACGCCACGAGCACTTCGACGACTTCTGTGTCACGCCCGCCCATCCGGCCGAGCTCGAGGCCCGCATCCGCCACCTGCTGGCGAGCGACCCCTCGCTCGAGCACGCCCCCGAGGTCGTCCAGTACGACACGCTCGTCCTGAACCTCGAGACCTACCAGGCGTCGATCGACGGACAGCCGCTCGACCTCACGTACATGGAGTACGAGCTCCTGAAGTTCCTGGCCGCAAGTCCCGGTCGCGTGTTCACCCGGGAGATCCTGCTGTCACGGGTCTGGGGCTACGAGTACTACGGCGGGGCCCGGACCGTGGACGTCCACGTGCGTCGACTGCGAGCCAAGCTCGGCGAGGTGCACGCCGGGTTGATCCAGACGGTCCGATCCGTCGGCTACCGGTTCGGCGAGGCCCGCTGGGGGTGAACCGGGCTCATGTGCCCGGTGGCGGCCTCAGACGTTGAGGTCGATGAGCTCGCTGCCCTCGTTGAGGTACTCGACGTCCTTGCTCAGCGTCTGACCGAGGATCACGGCGATCACCCCGCCGGTGATGATGAAGGCGACGGGCAGGGCCACCAGCAGGGCCACGGCCATGACGAGTGCGGGGATCATGGGCTCAGTCTGCCCCAACGAACGCCCAGGCCTCCACCTCCACCAGGGCGCCGAGCGGCAGTCCCGCCACGGCGACCGCCGATCGGGCGGGCGGCGTTCCCGTGAAGGTCTCCAGGTAGACCCGGTTCATCTCGTCGTAGTCGTCCATGGTGACCAGGAAGACCGTGGTCTTCACCACATCGGCGACCGTCGCGCCCTGCTCGCCGAGCCGGTCGACCAGGTTCGCCAACGCCTGCCGGAGTTGGTCGGCCATCGTCGGAGCGAGCCCGTCGGGGCCGAGGCCGATCTGACCCGAGACGACGATCCAGTCGCCGGCCCGGACCACCGGGGTGTAGGGCGGAGCGTTCACCCGGCCACCCTAGGTTCCGACCCGATCGACCTGGGGGAGCGTCCCCGTGGGAAGGTCCCGGGGCCAACCCTGCCGGCGCCACTCCGCCACGGCCGTCGCCACGAACACGGCGTCGGCGACGGCGACGGCGGGGCCGGAGGGTTCCGCGACCTCCACCTCGACGAGCGGCATCTCGGTGGCCCGGAGGACCCCGAACGACCGGACCGTGAGGTCGTGGACCTCGCCGTCGGTGTCCACGGCGAGCGCCTCGGAGCACACCCAGCCCAGCGCCGCATGGACCGCGCCGATGCAGTACGAACGCAGGACGACCCGGTCCAGCGGAGCGCCGGCCTCGACGTGCACCCGGACCCGGCCGGCGGAGATCGAGACGGTGGCGCGGCCACCACCGGGCTGGAGGACCCGCACCCCGTCCCCGTCGAACTCGAGCAGCGGCGATGCCGCACCGGCGGCGGCGCTGAGCAGCACCGCCTCGGCCCAACCGGCGGCCCGGAGGTGCACCGAGGTGGGAGGGCCGGGCACGTCGACCTCCTCCACGGTCAGGTCGGGTGCTGCGAGCGCCACGGCCTCGGCCAGGCCCGCGGTCCGGGCGACACGCAGCACGCCGGTCCCGTCGCTGCGCATCCCGCCGGCCACGGGGGGCCGCTTGGCGCTCCGACGGGCGCAGTCCTCGCGGGACCACCGCAGCGCCACCCGCTCGCCGCGCTCCTCGGCGAGCGCCCGGGCCGCGGCCGGCAAGGGACTGGTCCGCTTGCCGCCGAACGCGCCGCCGTTCGCCGCCGGGGGGGCCGGGTCACCGCCGGGCTCACACCAGGAGCAGTCGGTCTCCAGGTAGGCCGGGTCGACCCACGAGGTCCGCAGCTCACCGTCCCACGCACCATCGGGGAGCTCGATCGGCGGCACGGGTTCGAGCGTCGTCCGGCGACCCTGCACCGTCCCGGCCGCCCGCCGCGCCGACGGGAGGTCCGCCGCCACGACCCACCGGTCCGGTGCGGCCGGATCGGGCACCCCCACGGGCGTCCCGTCCGGGACCGTGTCCGCTGCGAACCCTGCACGACCGAGCACGATCTCGGCGCCGACCCGCTGGGGGGCGCCGAGCTCCAGGCTGGCCCGGTCACCCGCCGCCGCCTCATCTCGGGCCACCTCGTCGCGGGCCACATCGTCAACCGGTCCCGCCGCCATCAGCTGCGCGGCCTCGACGATCGTCTGCCAACCGGTGCACCGGCAGAGGTGAGCTGCCAGGGCCCGCTCCACCGCGGCGCGGTCCTCGAGCGCACCACCCCGGGACCGGAGCCCCTCGAGCCGGACGATGATGCCCGGGGTGCAGAACCCGCACTGCGAGGCACCGGTCGCGCTGAAGGCCCGCTGCCAACGACCACGGTCCTCGGCCGGCAGGCCGTCCAGGGTGGTGATCTCGCGTCCGAGCACTCGTCGCAACGGGGTCACGCACGCCACCCGCGGGGCACCGTCGACGAGCACGGTGCAACAACCGCACTGTCCCTGCGGGGCGCAGCCGTCCTCGACCGAGCGGATCCCCAGTGCCCGGAGTGCGTCGAGCAGGGTCTCCGCGCCGTCCGGCGGCACCACCTCCCGTCCGTCGACCCGCATCCGGTTCCTCCCGAACTCGACCGCACCCGGAACCCGGGTGGACTCCCAGCATGCAGCACCTGCCGCTGCCGACGTGACCCTCCGGACCGGTACGGTCCTCGGCGTGACATCGGACAGCGTCGTCGGCCGCCGTGAGGCGATCCGCCTGGCGATGATGGGACTCGGACTCGGCGCCCTGACCGCCGGGTGCCGGAGTCAGGGCAGTGCCACGGTCGAGGCCGGCCCCGACGCCACCCTTCCCTTCCGACTCGTGGCGTCATTCCCCACGGGAGTGCCCTACGTGGCGGCCGGTGCCCCAAGTCGTCTGCCGTTCCAGATCGCCCGGCCGGACGGCACGCTCCTCGACGACCTGCCCGCGGTCCTCCCCGCCACCGTCTGGCGTGACGGCCGACAGCTGGGCGGTCGCGTCGACCTTCCGGCGCGCAGTGACGGGGCCGACGCCGGGTACGTGGCGCTCGAGACGACCTTCGACGAGCCCGTGGTCCACGAGGTCCGGGTCGCCTTCGACGGCGGGGAGCTGACCGCCCAGGTGCCGGTCGACGACGCCGCGACGGTGGTGACGCCCCAGGTCGGCATGCGGATGCCGTCGGCGGCGACCCCGACGACGGAACAGCGCCTGGCCGTGGACCCGATCTGCACCCTGTCGCCGCAGTGCCCGCTGCACGCCGCCTCGCTCGACGCCGCGCTCGGAGCCGGCGGACCGGTGGCACTGGTCGTGGGGAGCGCCGAGTTCTGCCTGGACCTCCGCTGCGGTCCGACCCTGTCGAACTTCGTCGAGGTCGCCGCCGGATTCCCGACGGTCACATCGATCCACGCCGAGCCGTACCGGAACCCGAAGTCGGTGCCGGAGCTGCTCGAGGCGGACCCGACGGAGCTCGTCGAGCTCCTGGCGATCAACTGGGAGCCGGCGATCTTCCTGATCGGCCGCGACGGCGTCATCCGGGCCCGAGCGGATGCCGTCGCCGGGACGGACGAGCTGCGGACGCTGTTCGGAACGATCGCCTGAGCCCGCACCGCGCCGGAGCGCCGTCCGGGGAACGGGTCAGCTGAAGGACTGACCGCAGCCGCAGGTGCGCTGGGCGTTCGGGTTCGTGATGGCGAAGCCCGACTCGTCGAGGCCGTCCTTGTAGTCGAGCGTCGCACCGTGGAGCAGCTGGGCGCTCGACTGGTCGACCACGACCCGAACGTCACCGAACTCCTGAGTCAGGTCGTCGGCGGCCACGTCGGTGTCGAAGAACATCTCGTAGGCGAAGCCGGAGCAGCCACCGGGCCGCACGGCCACCCGCAGCGCCAGGGACTCCTCGCCCTCGGCCTCGATGAGCTGGGCCACCTTGGTCGTCGCTGCGTCGGTCAGGGTGATCATGGCTACCTCCGCCAGTTGAACGTGGACTGCCCCGGGATTGTACCGGTCGTGGCCGTGGAAAGACAGGCGCGTCCGGGTCAGTCCAGGCTTCGGATCCCGGCGCAACAGGGCGAACGGTGCGAGAGGTCGTGGAAGTCCGTGACCTCCGCCCCGCCGAGCTCGTCGACGAACCCCTCGAGCAGGCCCCGGTGCAGGGAGCAGACGACCTCGGGCTGGCGCTCGGCGAGCTCGGCCAAGGGGCAGTGCCCGAACGCCACCGTCGTCACGTCGTCCTCCACGACCGAGGCCGGGTCGAACCCGAGGTCGTCGAGCATGCAGAGCGCCGCATCGACGCACCCGCCCCGTTCGGCCACCGGCCCGTGGGCGAGCCGCTGGCCCTGCCGCCGTCCGGCGGCCGCGGCCGGCTCGGCGTCGACCCCGGAGTCGACGACGACGTCGAGCAGCATCTGCGCCACCATCGGGAAGACGGGCGGCTCCAGACCGAGCGACGGCGAGTGCGCACTCAGTTCGTAGAGCTTCTGGGGGCGGCCGACGCCGCCGCTGGTGTCGGGCCGGACATCGAGCAGGCCCACCTCCCGCATCCGCTCGAGGTGGGGCCGGACCGTGTTGGGGTGGAGGCCCAAGGACGCGGAGACGTCGCCGGTGGCGAGCGGCCGAGGGGACCGGGCCAACTCCAGGTAGATGGCGTAGCGGGTGTTGTCACCGAGCGCCTTGAGCAGGTCGAGCCGGGAGTGCTCGTCGTCTGCACCCACCCGGCCGCTCACCCCCCAACCCTACCGCCGACCGTCCGGCCCCCGATCATGATTCCCCGGCCGGGACCGGTAAAATGCGGCCGTGGCTCACGTCCCCCTCCCGACGCCCGAATCGATCACCGAGCTCCTCCGCGGCGTGGTCGACCCGGAACTCGGCTCCGACATCGTCGAACTGGGCATGGCCAAGGGTGTCCGGGTCGATCCCGACGGCGTGGTGCACGTGACCGTCGCGCTGACGACCTCGGGGTGCCCGTTGCGGGCGCAGATCCAGCGGGACATCCGGGCCCGGGTCGGGACCCTCCCCGGCGTGACGAAGGTCCGCATGGACTGGTCGGAGCTGACCCAGGAGGAGAAGGCGACCGCCATGGAGCGCGCCCGTCGCAACATCGCCGAGCGCGAGGAGCACACGACGGTGCCCGCCCGGACGAAGGTGCTGATGATCGCCTCCGGCAAGGGC
>SXMI01000157.1 GCA_005777415.1 Actinomycetota bacterium
AGGGCTTCCGCTTCTACACCTACGCCGTGTGGTGGATCCGTCAGTTCATCTCCCGCGGGATCGCCGGCAGCCGCTCGGCGGTTCGACTGCCGTCCCGGGCGAACGACGAACTGCTCCGGCTGCGGGAGACCACCACGTTCCTGGAGCAGACCCTGGGCCGCGCCCCGTCGCCGGCCGAGCTGGCCGACGCGGCTGGTCTGAGCGAGGAGCGGGTCGCCGAGCTCCAGCGGGTCGCTTCCGACCCGGTGTCCCTGTCCGGGTCGGTGGGCGAGGACGGCTCCGCCGAGCTGGGCGACTTCATCGAGGACGAGCGGGCGAGTGCCGAGGTCGAGGGTGTGGCGTCGCGCCTCCTGCCCGAGGAGTTCGCCGAGATGATGTCGGTCCTCGACGAGCGCGAGCGTCACATCCTGAGCCTGCGGTTCGGGTTCGGCGACGGCGAGCCCCGGTCGGTGGCCCAGGTCGCCGAGGAGATCGGCCTGTCCCGTGAACGCATCCGCCAGCTGGAGCACCGGGGACTCGCCAAGCTGATGCATCCGTCCTGGCGGGCCGTGGGGCGGTTCCTGGAAGTCTGACCGGCCCGTTCGCCACCGCGATCGCTGCCGTGGTGGACTGAGTCCATGCCCTCGGATCCCTCGGCCCTCATCGCGTCCGTCACCCAGGACCTGCTCAACGACGTGGTCCTCTTCGCCGTCGGTGCGGGGATCCCGGTCGACCCCCTCGACCAACCGGTGGCGCTGCCGGGGATGGGCGAGGTCGATCTGTCGCTGGCGCTCACCGTGACCGGGGGTCGTCTCGACCTGCGGCCCGACGACGGCGGCCGGGTCCGGGCCGTGGCCACCGGCCTCGGGGTCGTGGACGTACGTGGTCGCTCCTACACGGGCGAGGAGGCCGACGGTGCGGCGATGGGCTTCCCGCAGGTGCCGGCGCCGATCCCCGTCCGGGTCGAGGCGCTGCTCGAACCCGTCGTCGAACTCCGGGCGGACCACACGGTCTCGGTCGGCATCGACCTCGGGTCGGCCGAACTGGTCTCGCTGCTGGTGGATCCGGACGCTCCCGTCCCCGAGGGCGTCGACACCGACGCCTGGGCCTCGATCACCCAGATGGTGCAGGTCATGTTCCACTCGATGGGCGCCGATTTGTGGGCCGCGCTCGGCGAACACGTCGGCCACCTGGGTGCCGAACTGGGTGCCGACGTGGGTGACGTCCTCCACCACCTGGGCGTCGCCCCCGGTCGGGCCGCGATCCGGGTGGGATCCGGGACGCTCACGCTCGCCTTCGCCGGCGGCGACCACTGCGTCGGCCACGCCGACCCGGTGCCCGTGGCCGGGAAGCGGTTGGGCATCGGGCTGTGCGCCTCGGGGCTGGACCACCTCGGTCGGCTCCTGCTCGAGCGGGCGCTCGGCGGAGCGGGACTGCCGTTCGAGATCGACCTCGAGCTCGGCGAGCAGCAGCTCGGTGGCCGGGTGCGCAACACCCGGATCTTCGACCGGCTCCCGGACCTCCGACCGGCGCTGCGCACCGAGGTCCGACCGCGGCTGGTCGACGGCCGGATGGAGATCGCGCTCCAGGCCGCCTGGGTCGAGCTGCCGACGCTGGTGCCCTCGTTCGTCAACGACCTGAGTCGCCGGGTCGGCGGGCTGGTGTCGATGGTCCCGGCCCGCCTGCGGTTCCCCGCCACGATCCAGCTGCCCGTGATCCCCGACTCCGACGACACCCTGCCGGTGCACGTCGAGGAGCTCCGGGTCACCGCCGACGGGGTCGGCGTGTCGCTCGCGCTGGACTGATCGCCCGTGCCCACCGCTGCCCTGCGACCGATCCTCGCCCGTGACGGGATCTTCAACGTCCGGGATCTGGGGTCCCTCCCCGTGGAGGGCGGGGTCGTCCGCCCGGGTGCCCTGGTCCGCGGTGACGCGCTGCATCGGGCCGGTCGGGCCTCGACCGAGGGGCTCGTGGCCCACGGCGTGACGGCGGTCATCGACCTGCGCGACGAGTCCGAACGTGAGCGAGAGGGCACCTTCGCCGCCGACGGCGTTTCGGTGACCCACGCCCCGGTGCTCGACCCCCACTACGAGTGGTACGAGGGGGCCTCGGGTCTGGCCGAGCGCTACGTGGAGATCCTGGACGCCTTCGGGGGGCGGTTCGTGGCGGCCGTCGAGGTGGTCGCCGAGGCCGACGGAGGCGTGGCCTACCACTGCGCCGTGGGCAAGGACCGGACGGGCCTGCTGACGGCGCTGCTCCTCGGGGTGCTCGGCGCCGCCGACGAGGTGGTGGTCGGGGACTACGCGCGATCCTCGCTCGCCACCACCGTGCAGGCCACCTGGGCGCTGCTGACCGGGGTGTACGACCGCCCCGTGACCGAGGAGGACCTGTCCACCGGCGTGTGGTCGGCCCGCCCGGAGACGATGCGGCACGTCCTGGGCTGGCTCCGGGACGCCCACGGCGGTGCCGAGGGGTACCTGGTCGCCGCCGGGTTGGACGCCGGGGTCCCGGACCGACTCCGGGCCCGATTGGTCGTCCCGGGCGACTGAGCGATCCCGGCCCCCGGGTGGCCCGGTTGGCGTGCTCCGGTTGGCGTGCACCGGTTGGAATAGCCGCCCCCCGGTCCCGGTTGACCGGGGCATGATCCAGACCGGCGAGACCGTCCCCGACTTCACCCTGCCCGACCAGAACGGGACCCCCACCTCACTGGAGTCGCTGCTGGCCTCCGGCCCGGTGGTGCTGTTCTTCTACCCCAGGGCCATGACGACCGGCTGCACCAAGGAGTCCTGTCACTTCCGGGACCTCGCCGGCGAGTTCGCCGAGGTCGGGGCCCAGCGGGTCGGGATCTCGACCGACGGCGTGGACCGTCAGTCCGCCTTCGACGAGAAGCACGCCCTCGGCTACCCGCTGCTGTCGGACCCCGATCGCACCGTGGCCCGGCTCTTCGGCGTCAAGCGGCCCGGCCCGCTCATGAACAAGCGGGCCACCTTCGTCATCGGCACCGACCGCCGGATCCTGGCGGCCATCTCGTCCGAGACGAACATGGACGTCCACGCCGACGAGGCGCTCGACGTGCTTCGTCGCGCCAACGCCAACTGAACGCCACCCCGACCGGCGGCCGGACCCGCTGGGTCCTCTTCGACCAGCTCGACCGGTCGCTCCCGGCCCTCGTCGATGCCGACCCGGAGCGTGACGTCGTCCTGCTGGTCACCTCGGCGTCGCTGGTCGGCGAGCGTCCCTGGCACCGCCAGCGGCTGCACCTGCTGTTGAGCGCCGCGGCGCACTTCGCCGAGGAGCTGCGGGCGGACGGGTTCACGGTGGACGAGCGGTCCGCCGCCACGCTCGCCGCCGGCGTCGAGGCTCATCGGGACGAGCACCGTCCCGCCGAGGTCCTCGCCACCGAGGCCAACTCCCCCTCGGGCCGTCGACTGCAGGCCCGTCTCGGGGTGAGCGTGCGGCGCTCGACGCAGTTCCTCTGCCATCCCGACGAGTTCGCCGAGTGGGCCGCAGGTCGTCCCGGTCGCCTGCGGATGGAGGACTTCTACCGGCACCAACGCCTGCGGTTCGATGTCCTGATCGACGCCGGTGAGCCCACCGGCGGGACCTGGAACCTGGACGCCGAGAACCGGGAGCCGCCGCCCCGGGACGGGCGCAGCTGGCCGGAGGTCCCGCCGATCGAGCTCGACGACATCGACCGACGCATCGTGGCGTCGCTCCCGGACACCTGCGTCGGCGCCCCGCCCGACGGACGGTGGCCGGTCACCCGGGCCCAGGCGCTCGAGCGGCTCGACTCGTTCGTCACCGACGGCCTGCCGGTGTTCGGTCCCCACGAGGACGCCATGCTGGCGGCCGAGTGGAAGCTGGCGCACTCGGCGCTGTCCTCGAGCCTGAACCTGGGGCTCCTGCGCCCGCTCGAGGTGGTGCGCGCCGCCGAGGAGGCGTACCGATCCGGCCGGGTGCCGCTGGCCTCGGCCGAGGGCTTCATCCGACAGGTCCTGGGATGGCGCGAGTACATCTGGGGGCTGTCCTGGCTCTGGGCCGACGGGCCGGACGGCGGCTGGTGGAGCTGGAACGCGCTCGACGCCGAACGGGAGCTCCCGCCGGCGTTCCGCACGGGCAGCACGCACATGGCCTGCGTGGCGAGCGCCCTCGACCACGTCGAGCAGCACGCGTATGCGCACCACATCGAACGGCTCATGGTGCTCGGGACCCTGTGCCTGCTCGCCGGGGTCCGGCCGGAGGCGCTGGTGCGCTGGATGTGGGAGCGGTTCGTCGACGGCGCCGAGTGGGTGATGCTGCCGAACGTCGTGGGCATGTCGCAGTACGCCGACGGCGGACGCACCGCGACCAAGCCCTATGCCAGCGGCGGCGCGTACATCCACCGGATGAGCGACTCGTGCCGCGGGTGCGTCTACGACCCGAAGCAGCGCACCGGCGGGCGGGCCTGTCCGTTCACGACGCTCTACTGGGACTTCCTGGCCCGCAACGAGGAGCACCTCCGGGGCAACCACCGCATCAGCACCCAGCTCGGCGGGATGCGCCGGCTGGCGGACCTGGACCAGACTCGGGAGCGCGCCCGGGAGGTCCTCGGGTTGCTCGACGCCGGCGACCTCTGAGGCCGGTGGGTCCCGACCCCGGCGAACCGACCGGCGGGAGGGGACGAGACGGACGGAACGGACGGGACGGGGGCGAGGTGGGGGAGCGGAAGCACCCGGATGGTGACGCCGGGTTCGATCCGGTGGCCGACGTGGGCGGCGCCCCGGCCGACCCCCAGGCCACCTCGCTGCACCGGTTGGCCATGCGGCCGTTGCTGGTCCCGTGCCCCGACCGGGCCACCGCCCGCCGACTCGACGGGACGGATCCGGCGACGTTCTCGGCGTCCCCCTGGTGGCGGAGTCTCGACGGCGACTGGGACCTCGAGGTGCACCGGTCGCCGTCGGGCGCACAGGAGCGCAGCGTCCGGGTGCCGGGCGCGTGGACGCTGCAGGGGGTGGACGCGCCCCACTACACGAACGTGGTGATGCCGTTCGACACCGCTGACGGGTCGACCGAACCACCGTGGGTGCCGCCCGACTCGACCGTCGCGACCTACCGGCGGTCGGTGTCGGTGCCCCGCGACTGGCGTGGTCGTCGGGTGGTGCTCCGCGTCGGTGCGGCCGAGTCGTTCCACGCCGTGCACGTCGACGGCCGGCTCGTCGGGTACGGCACGGACTCCCGGCTGGCCTCGGAGTACGACCTCACCGGCCATGTCCGGGCCGGTCGCCGCTGCGAGCTGGCCATCACGGTCTGGCGGTACTCGGCCCAGACCTGGGTCGAGGACCAGGACCAGTGGTGGCACGGCGGCCTCCAGCGGAGCGTCTCGCTGTGGTCGTCCGCGCCGACCTGGTTCGAGACGGTGGCGCTCGCCCCGGGGCTCGATCCGGCCGATGCCACCGTCGGCGTGCTGGCCGGCGAGGTGGTCGTCGCCGGCCCCGCCCGTCGTGAGCCCGGCTGGAGCGCCGAGGTGCTCGTCGAGTCCATGGCCGGCCGCCGGTGTGCCTCGACCGGCCGGCTGGACGTCCCCGTCTGGGACGGCACCAGCGAGGGTGCCGCCCTGGTGTCCGCCACGTGGTCCCGACCGGGAGTGGTGGCGGTCCGGCTGCCCGTCCCGGAGGTCCGCCGCTGGTCGACCGAGACCCCGGTCCGGTACCGGGTCCTGCTGACCCTGCGCAGCCCCGCCGGCGAGGTCGTCGAGGTGACGGCGTTGCGGACGGGGTTCCGCTCGGTGGAGGTGGCCGACCGCGAGCTGCGGATCAACGGCGCACCGGAGCTGCTCTGGGGGGTGAACCACCACGAGCACGACCCGGAGCTCGGTCGGGCCGTCACGCCCGAGCTCACCCGCCGGGACCTGTGCCTCATGAAGGCCCACAACCTCAACGCTGTGCGCGCCAGCCACTATCCGCACGACGAGCACTTCGCCGAGCTCTGCGACGAGCTCGGCCTGTACGTGGTCGACGAGGCCAACGTCGAGTCGCACGGGCGGCAGGCGTCGTTGTGCCACGACGAGCGGTACGCCCGCACGATCGTGGAGCGGGTCGAGCGGATGGCGCGCCGGGACGTCCACCACCCGAGCATCGTGGTCTGGTCGCTCGGCAACGAGTCGGGTGACGGTCCGCCGCACGCGGCCGCCGCCGCGTTCCTGCGTCGCTTCGACCCGAGCCGGCCGGTGCAGTACGAGGGCCCGTTCATGCACGACCTGCACGCCCCGGCCCCGGACAGCGACGTGGTGTGTCCCATGTACGCCTCGGTGGATGCGATCACCGACTGGGCCGAGCAGGCTGAGGACGTCCGTCGACCCCTGATCCTGTGCGAGTTCAGCCACGCCATGGGGAACTCGAACGGCTCACTCGCCGAGTACCGACAGGCGTTCGAGCGGACCCCGGGGCTGCAGGGCGGCTTCATCTGGGAGTGGCTCGAGCACGGGATCCCGATCGGGACCTGGGACGACCGGCCGGTCTGGGGCTACGGGGGCGACTTCGGCGACGACCCGAACGACGGCAACTTCATCTGCGACGGCCTGGTCTCGGCGGACCGGGAACCGCACCCGGCGCTGGCCGAGGTCCACCACCTCGGTCGGCCCGTGCGGGTGCGGGCGCTCGGCCGGGACCGTCTGCGGATCCGCAACGACCGCTGGTGGACCGACACCTCGGACCTCGTGTTCCGCTGGGAGCTGCTCGTCGACGGCGTTCGACGTCGTGGCGGGCGGCTGGACCTCGGGCCGGTTCCGCCCCGCTCCCACGCCGACGTCGACCTGCCGGTCGAGCGGCCGCAGCTCGCTGCGGGGTCGGAGGCCCACCTCGTCGTGACCGGCTCCCAGCGCCGGGCGACCCCGTGGGCGCCCCGCGGCCACGTCGTCGGCCGGGACCAACTGCCGCTCGGCCGCGGTCCTCGGCCCCGTCGTTCCCGGGACGGTGTCCCGACGGTCGGGATGGAACCGGCCGCGTTCCGGCCGGTGGCGTTCCGGGCGCTGGTCGACAATGACGCCGTGCAGACCTCCTGGATGCGCGAGTGGCAGTCACGGCTCGACGACCGCTGGACACCCGGCCTCGACGCCCGGGTGGAGCTGACCCCGGCCACCGACGGCTGGTGGGACCTGCGGGCCACCTTCGAGCTGGACGAGGCCCACGCCGATCCGCCACGGCTGGGCGTCGTCGCGGAGCTGCCGGCGGCCTTCGACGAGCTGGAGTGGTTCGGTGACGGTCCGCACGAGTCCTATCCGGACCGGCGCGCCGCCACCACGGTCGGGGTGTGGTCGTCGTCGGTGGCCGACCAGTACGTCCACTACGCGTTCCCCCAGGAGCACGGCAACCACACCGGTGTGCGCTGGCTGCGGTTGGTTGACCGGCGTTCCGGCGAGGTGTTCGAGGTGGAGTCCCGGTCGCCCGACCTGAACGCCGGGGTCCGTCACCACAGTGATGCCGAGCTGCTTGCGGCACGGCACCCCTCGGACCTCACGTCGTTGCGTCGGCCCCGGATCACGCAGCTGTTCCTCGGCCTCCAGCGCGGCCTCGGCACGGCGTCCTGCGGCCCGGACACGCTGGAGCGCTACCGGATCGCCGCCGGCGTCCACGTCGTGGCGGCCCGGGTCCGTCGGCGGATGCGCTGAACCGATCCGCTCAGCGGATGCGGGCGGCGGCCTCCTCGAGCTCGGCGCGGGCGTCGGGGTGCGCGATGCGCACCAGCGCCTCGGCCCGCTCCCGCACCGACATGCCCTGGAGCTCGGCGGCGCCCCACTCGGTGATGACGATGTCGACCTGGTGGCGCGGGGTGGTGACCAGCATGTCGGGAGCGAGGTTCGCCACGACCCGGGAGACCCGGCCCTCGGGTCGCTCGGTCGACGAGCGCAGGCACAGCAGCGACGCGTCGTCGACCTGCAGGCCGGCCCCGGCCAGGAAGTCCTCGTGGCCACCCGTCCCCGAGTACTGCTGGCCACCGATCGTGTCGGCGGCGACCTGCCCGAAGAGGTCGATGGCCGTGGCGCCGTTGATCGACACGAACCGGCGGTTGGTGGCGATGATGAGGGCGTCGTTGACGATGTCGACCGGCAGGAACCGCACCTCGTCGTTCTCGTGCAACCACTCGTAGAGCTCCGGCACCCCGGCCGCGAACGTCGTGACCGAGTAGCCGTCGAACTCACCCTTGTTGGCGTTCGTCACCTTGCCCGCCTGGTGCAGACGCATGAGGCCGTTGGTGAACATCTCGGAGTGGACCCCGTAGCCACCGCCGTCGCCCTCGGCGAGCATCGTGGCGATCAGCGACGGGATGGCCCCGATCCCGGTCTGCAACGTCGCCTCGTCGGGGATGAACCGTCGGGCCTCGGCGGCGATGGCCCGGTCGATGTCGTCGGGTTCGGGATCGGGCAGGTTCACGGGGGCGGCGTCGCTCTCGAACAGCACGTCGACCTCGTCGACGTGCAGCCGGTGCGTGTGCTCGGGCGGCAGTCCGAACGTGCGTGGGAACGCCGAGGAGTACTCGACGACGAGCACCCGTTCGGGGTCGGCCCCGCACCGCCGCCACTCGTCGACGAGGGCCCCGGCGTGCAGGGACAGGCTCAGCCACCCGTCGGCATCGGGCGGGGCGCACGCCGTCGCCATGATCCGCGGGTTGATCCGCTGCACGATCGGCCCGAACCGGCGGAAGTCGGCCGGGACGTACTCGACGGCGGCACCGCTGTCCCGGAGGAACCGTTCGGCGGGGCCGAAGAACCCGCTGCGGAACTGCACGTTCGGCTTGGTGAAGACCGCGTACAGGTCGGTCAGCAGGGCGCCGAACACCCGCAGGTCCGTCCAGTCGTCGCGTTCACCCAGCGCGTGGAGGAAGGCGCCGGGGTGGGCTGGGCCCAGACCGATCGCCACGGAGTCGGTGGGTCGGACGACGGAGGCGGCCTCAGTCGCGGAGCGGGCCAGCAGCGTGGGCATGACCGGACCGTAGCGTCCCCGCCCAGCCCTGCAGCGCCCGCTCGAGCTCCTCGGAACGACCGGCCAGCCCGTCCAGCGTGACCGGCCCCGAGATGTGGAACCCCTGGACGTAGTCGCAGCCGACCTCGGCGAGGAGGTCCAGCGAGGCGCCATCGGCCACGCCCTCGGCCCCGACGCTGAGCCCGAGCTCGTGGGCGAGCTCGACGGTGGCCCGGACGGCGACCAGGTCGGCCGGCACCGCCGCCAGGGTGGAGATGTAGCTCCGGTCGATCTTGATGCCCCGCACCTGCAGGTGCTCCAGCGTCGACGCCGACGTGTACCCGGTGCCGAAGCCGTCGATGACGACCCGGATGCCGAGGGACGACACCCGGTTGACGACCTGCTGGGCCCGGACCGGGTCGTCGGTCAGGTCCGCCTCGCTCAGCTCGATCTCGATCAGCGCCGGGTCCAGCTCGCCGGCGGTCACCATCAGGTCGACGAACCTGAGCAGCTGGGACTCGGCGAGCGGGACCAGCGGCAGGTTCACGCACACCCGGACGGGGTCCGCAGCGACGGGCATGGCGACCGCCGCCCGCGCCGCCTCCCCGAAGACCCACCGGGTCAGCTCCTGCATCAGCCCGGACCGTTCGGCGAGCTCGAGCAGGTCCGTGGCCTGACCCCGCCCCTCGGCGTGCTGCCAGCGCAGCACGGCCTCGACCTTGGCCACCCGACCCGAGCGGACCTCGACGATCGGCTGGTAGCGGAGCTCCAGCTCCTGGTCGGCCAATCCGCGCCGGAGCCGGGTGATGAGCCCCTCGGCGGGCGGGTCGGCGGGTTCGCTCGTCGCTTCGTAGACGCCCACGGTGTCGTCCGTCCTGCGGGCCTGCTGGAGTGCGGACTCGGCGGCCTGGAGCAGGGTCCGGGCATCGGCGCCGTGGACGGGTGCGACGGCGATCCCGATGTGCGACTCGATCACCGTCAGGTGGCCGTCGACGTCCAGCGGGCCGTCGAGTGATTCGCTCACCGACCGGGCCCGCTCCATGGTCTCGGCCTGGGTGGCGGCCGGGCGCGTGATGACGGCGAAGTCGCTGCTGCCGACCCGGGCGACGAGCTCGGCCCCCACGACGTTGCGGACCAGCCGATTGGCGACCTCGACGACGAAGCGGTCGCCGTGTTGGTGGCCGAGGTCGCGGTTCAACTCGCTCAACCCGTCGACGTCGACGAGGATCAGCGCCACGTGCTGGTCGGCGACCAGCTCGGAGGTGAGCACACCGAGTCGCTCCTCGACCAGCGTCCGGTTGGGCAGCCCGGTCAGCGGATCGTGACTGGCCCGGTGGCGGAGTCGTTCCTCGGCCACGACGTGGCGGGTCACGTCGGTGAACGTGGCCGCCAGCGAACCGTCGGCGAGCCGGTCGATGCGCACGTCGATCCACGCGTCGGGGATCTCGGCGAACGTGAGCCGTTCCGCGGTGAGCGACTGTCCGGTGTGGGCGACGTCGAACGCGACCGAGCTGACGAGCCGGCAGGAGGTCCGGTCGAACAGTTCGTCGAGCCGGGTGCCGTCCACCTCGTGGTGCTCCAGGTGGAGCATGCGGCGAGCGGTCGGGTTGGCCGACCGGAGGACCGTCGAGTCCGGGTCGGCGAGATCGGCGAACTCGAGCACGACCACGCCGTGCGGGGCGTGCTCGACGGACTCGGCGAACCGGGCGGTCTGCAGGAGGTGGCCCTGGTTGCGGCTCAGGTCGACCAGCAGCTCGCGGGTGCCGGTGCGCCGGACGAGGAGTTGGCGGTGGCTGCCGTCGGCGGCGAGGACCCGGACGACGACATCGGCCTCGGGACGGTCGTAGGCGGGCAGGTCATCGGGGTGCACCAGACCACGGAGCGTGCCCGGCAGGTGGAAGGACCGGTGGTCCCATCCCAGGACGGTGGTCATGGCGGGGGAGACGTCCTCGCCCTCGACCAGCACGACGCCTGTGGCATCCAGCAGCTCGCGGTACTCGTCGCGCGCGTGCTCGACCGCCGCCTCGACCAGTCGCCGGCGCCGCTCGCGGAACAGGGGCATGGCCACGGAGCGTAGTGATGGCTGCCGCGGCGGGCGCGGATGCCTGTCACGGGTGTCACACCGTTCGCCGGCCCGGCCCGGCGAGCCCCCGGCGGCCGTCCCCGGTCGGCCGGATCGTCGTCGCTACGCTCGGCGCGGTGCCCACGGTCCATCCCGCCCCGGCAGCCGTCACCCCTTCCGGCCTGCTCGCCCTCGACCTGCGGGAGCTGGCCGAGCGGACTCCGCCCCAGGCCGTGGCGATCCCGCTCATCATCCTGGGCGCGTGGCTGGTCAATCTGATCCTCCGGTGGGCCATCCGGCGGGTCGGTCTGCGCATGATCGCCAGCGCCGACCGGTTGGGTGAGTTCATGCCCGACCAGTTCCGGTCCGGGGCATCCACCAACCGGATGCAGGCCCGGACCGAGACGGTGACCGCCATGGCCCGCTCCGTGGCCTCGATCATCGTGGTCGCCCTGGCCGCCGCGCTGATCCTGGCCGAGCTCGGGGCGAGCCTCCCGGCGATCCTGGCCTCGGCCGGTGTCGTCGGCGTGGCGCTCGGCTTCGGAGCCCAGACGCTGGTGCGCGACATGCTCGCCGGGTTCTTCATCGTCGTCGAGGACCGTTACGGGGTCGGTGACATCGTGGACTGCGGCGCGCCCGTGGCCGGGGTGGTCGAGCGGGTCACGCTCCGATCAACGCGGGTGCGTGACATCAGCGGGACGGTCTGGCACATCGCCAACGGCGAGGTGCTCTCGGTCGGCAACAAGTCCCAGAGCTGGTCCCGCGCCGTCGTCGACGTCGTCGTCGCCCCCGATGCCGACATCGAGCGGGCCGTCGCCGTGCTCGGCGAGGTCGGCGCGGCGCTGCGTTCGGACGACGAGTGGTCGGGCCGCATCACCGGGGCCGTCGAGGTGCTCGGCGTGCTGCTGATCGACCCGACCGGCGTGACGCTCCGGGCGCTCTGCGACACCGAACCGGCGGCCCAGTTCGAGGTGGAGCGGGAGTTTCGGCTGCGGGTGCTGCAGGCCTTCGACGCCGAGCGGATCCCCCTCGCCCAGGTGGTGCTGCCGACGGTCGCAGGCCGCTGAGGCCGGTCGGCCGCCGGGGCCGTTCGGGTCCCGGGGTGGTTCAGGTGTCGGGGCCGTTCCGGTGCCGGGGTGGTTCAGGTGCTCGGCTCGGCGAGGGTGCAGGTCACCGACAGCTCGGCGCCCTCGCCCAGGACGAACTCCCGGACCCGACCGGCCTCGGCCACGTCGGCCAGCACCGTGCGCAGCAGTTCCAGTCGGGCCGGGTCGTCGACGACCTCGGCCCGGTCGATCTCGGCCCGCATCCCGACCTTCGCCGCCGACTTGGCGCCCCGGAGCTCGCTGAGCACCGCTCCGGCGACGGCGAACGCCTCGGGCGACCCGGCGGCGGCGCCACCCGTTCCGGCAGCGTCGCGGAGCTCGGCGGCGGTCGGCCAGCTCGTGGTGTGGACCGACCCCTCCATCCACCAGGACCACGCCTCCTCGCAGGTGAACGGCAGGAACGGGGCGAGCAGGCGGTGCAGGGTGGACAGCGCCACCGCCAGCGCCGCCCGGGCCGACGCGGTACCCGGGGCCGGTTGCTCCGCACCCTCCTCGCCGTAGGCGCGCGACTTGACCAGCTCCAGGTAGTCGTCGCAGAACCGCCAGA
>SXMI01000158.1 GCA_005777415.1 Actinomycetota bacterium
CGATGCCCACGTCGAAGGTGCGGTCCGGGAACCGCTCACCGACGGGGAGGAGCCCGGTGGAGTCGGGCATGGCGGCCGTGATCGCAACCAGCTCCGGTCGCCGGGCTCCCTCGAGCACCAGGGCATCGGAGAACGCAGCCGTGAACGACCCGTCCTTGAGCTCGGAGGTGTCGTGCATGTTCTTGACCTCGTCGGCCTCGGCCGGCCCGTACCCGCGACCCTTCTGGGTCAGCACGTGCACGACGACCGGTCCGTCGAGCTCCTTGGCGGCGGCGAACGCCTCCTCCATCGTCGCCACGTCGTGGCCGTCGTAGGGGCCCAGATAGTTGACGCCCAGCTGTTCGAAGAAGGCCGGCGGCTCGAAGATCTCCCGGATGGCGGCCTTGGCGCCGTCGACGCCCCGCTCGAGGTAGCCGCCCACGACGGGGACGTCGTGGAGCAACCGCTCCATGCGGGCTCGGTTCCGCTGGTAGGTCGACGAGGCCCGGAACCTCGACAGGCTCTCACCCAGCCGGGAGGCGGTCGGGGCGTAGGAGCGGCCGTTGTCGTTGAGGACGATGATGGCCTTGCGGCCCGAGTGGCCCAGGTTGTTGAGCCCCTCGTAGGCCATGCCCCCGGTGAGGGCGCCGTCGCCGATGACGGCGACGACGGTGCGGTCGTCCTCGCCCCGGAGGTGCAACGCCGTCGACATGCCGTGGGCGTACGACACGATCGTGGATGCGTGGCTGTTCTCGATCCAGTCGTGCTCGGACTCGGCCCGGCTCGGGTAGCCGGACAGGCCGCCCTCCTGGCGGAGCGTGGAGAAGTCGTCGCAGCGGCCGGTGAGCATCTTGTGCACGTAGGCCTGGTGGCCCGTGTCCCAGAGGATGATGTCCCGGGGGGACTGGAACGTCCGGTGCACGGCGAGGGTGACCTCGACCACCCCCAGGTTGGAACCTAGGTGCCCCCCGGACTCGGTCACGCGGTCCACGATCCGGTCGCGGATCTCGGCGGCGAGCCAGGTCAGTTGTTGGTGGTCCAGATGGGCCAGGTCCTCGGGCCCGTCCAGCTTCTCGAGCAGCATCGCGCGCGCGGCCTCCTGAACGGGTCTCACCGTACCCCCATCGTCGACGACCGTCAGGTCTCCCCGGTCGTCGGCGTGGACCCGCACCGCCGGGTCCGGATCGGGGCGGGAGGCGGGTGAGGTGGGCGGGATGGTCTGCACCTCCGTGGTTCGTCCGCCATCGGGTTCCCGGATGCGCCGCCCGTCGGCTGGGACGGACGTCACCCGGTGTGATCGGTGTTCACGCCGTCCCGGCCGCTCGCCCTCCGTCGGCGGCGGCCGAGCACGAACGCCGGGGCGCCCGCCAGGCTGGCGACGACGAACACGAGGTAGACGAGGAGTCCCAGCGCGATCGCCTGCTCGTCGGCGACACCGAGCGCCCCGAAGAACAACACGAACGCCGCCTCCCGCACCCCGAGCCCCCCGAGGGTGAGCGGGAAGTTCTGGACGACCGCCGACGGCGGGAAGAACGCCATGGCGGCGAACAGGGTGACCTGGGGCAGGCCGAGCGCGCGGGCACAGGCCCAGACCGAGACGCACTGGAGGAACTGGAACGCCAACCCGGCGCCGATGATCCTTGCCACCCGACCGGGGTGGTGTCGGACCGCGACGATCCCGAGGTGCACCGCCCCCAGGTAGCGCTGCCAGCCGGCCCGGTCCACCAGACGGCCGGCGCCCCGGGGGTGACCGGCCACCCACAGGATCGTTCCGAGGGCGACGAGCGTGACGACGTCGACCACGACCGCGACGAGCGTCGCCGTCCCGAGCGAGGTCAGCCCGGTGCCGGCGAGCAGGCCGATCGCCGAGAGCATCGGCAGGACGAGCCAGCCCGTCAGCCGCTCCAGGCTGGTCGACGCGAACGAGTCGGCGTGGTCACCGACGTCGTCGCCCTGTCGCAGGACGCGCAGGACGTCACCACCGAACGAGGTCGGGAGCGCGTTGGAGACGAACTCACCGGCGAGCAGGTGGCTGGTGAGTCGGCGGAACGGCAGATGGATGCCGAGCGCATCGGAGACCTGGGCCCAGCGGAGCGTCTGCAGGCCGTACGCGGCCAGATGGACCACGACGGCGACCACCAGCCACCCGACGGCGGCCGAGGTCAGGACGGGCAGGAGGTCGCCCAGGGAGACGTCGGGCAGCCGCCAGAACAGGAGGGCCAGGAACGCCGCCGACACCAGCAGGCGGAGGCCGATCCGCCGCCAGTCGTTGCGGGGCAGCACGAGGGGGACAGGCTCGTCGCCGATCTCGGCGAGCGCCTCGGCCCGCTCGGCGGCGTCGGCCTCCTCGGGCGTCGGATCGTCCATCTGCGTCGGGAGCCTACCGACGCGGTGGGTTGGTGCTCAGCGGGCCTTGTCCATGAACCGCTCGACGTCGACCACGACCCGTGTCACCTTGCCGGCCGCCACCAGTCCACGCTCGTCCTTGGCCGAGACGTGGAACACCAGCCGGCGCCCCTCGACCTTCTCCAGCGTCGCCTCGGCGGCGACCCGGCCACCGACGGCGGTGGGGGAGATGTGCTCGAGCTGGACCCGCATCCCGACGGTGCTCGTGCCCTCGTCGAGTTGACCGTCGAGCGCCCGCACGGTCGCCTCCTCGACGAGCGCCAGGATCCTCGGCGTGGCCAGCACGGGCACCTCGCCCGATCGGAAGGCGATGGCGGTGTCGTCGTCGGTCACGGTGAGTTCGACGACCGCGGACAGACCGGTGTGGATCGGCACGAGGGATACCATAAGCATTCGCCGCGGCCCCCACGAAACGGGCGTGGCGGGCCCGCCGGACCGACCGGTCGGCCGGTGCAGAGAGGCGGACCATGATCGACGACGACGTCATCGAGCGGGTGCTCACCGCGGGAATGGCCCGGGGAGCCGACTTCGTCGAGGTGTTCGCCGAGGACAAGCGCTCGTCGTCCGCGCTGCTCGACGACGGCCGGGTCGAGGAGCTCACCTCGGGCCGGGACCGGGGCGCCGGGATCCGGGTCGTGGTCGGCGAGTCGACCGGGTTCGCCCACACCTCGGACCTGTCCGAGGCCGGCCTGCTCACCGCGACCGAGGCCGCCGCCGCAGCCTCACGCGGTGCGGGGGAACCCGGGACGCCGCAGTCGCTCGGTCGGGTCGCGGTCGCGCCGGCGAACGTGGTCGTCGTGCAACCGGCCGATGTGGGCAAGGGTCGCAAGGTCGAGCTGCTCCTCGCTGCCGACGACGCCGCCCGGTCGGTCGGCAGCTCGATCACCCAGGTGTCGGCCCGGTATGCGGACTCGCGGCGCCGGATCCTGGTGGCGAACAGCGACGGGGTCCTGGCCGGCGACGACCAGGTCAAGACGCTGTTCTCGGTCTCGTGCGTGGCCTCGGGTGACGCCGGCATGCAGACCGGCCGGGAGTCCGTCGGCCGGACCGTCGGCTTCGAGCTGTTCGACGAGCTCGACGTCGCCGAGCTGGCGTCCTCGGCGGCGGGACGGGCGATCACCAAGCTGTCGGCCCGACCGGCTCCGTCCGGCGAGATGACGGTCGTCATCGGCCCGGGCGGCGGGGGCGTGATGTTCCACGAGGCCTGCGGTCACGGGCTCGAGGCCGACCTGGTGGCCAAGGGTGCGTCGGTGTTCGCCGGTCGCATCGGCGAGCAGGTGGCGAGCCCGCTCGTGACGCTGGTCGACGACGGCACGATGGGTGGCGAATGGGGGTGCTTCGCGATCGATGACGAGGGACGCCCGGCGCAGCGGAACGTCCTGATCCAGGACGGCGTGCTCGTCGACTACATGTGGGACGGTCTGCGGGCCCGGGCCGAGGGGCGTCCGTCGAGCGGCAACGGGCGGCGCCAGAGCTACCAGCACCTCCCGATGGTGCGGATGACGAACACCTACCTGCTCGGCGGGACGTCGGTGCCCGACGACATCGTCGCCGACACGCCGAGCGGGGTGTACGTCGCCCACCTGGGCGGCGGGCAGGTGAACACGGCCAACGGGGACTTCGTGTTCGGCATGACCGAGGCGTACCTCATCGAGGACGGCCGGATCACCGAACCGCTGCGCGAGGGGAACCTGATCGGCAACGGTCCGGCGGTGCTCGGGGCGATCGACGCCGTGGGCGACGACTTCTCCATGGGTCCGCCGGGAACCTGCGGCAAGGACGGCCAGGGGGTGCCCGTCGGCGACGGGGTCCCAACGCTGCGTGTCACCAGCGGGCTCACCATCGGCGGCACCGCCGCGTAGAGCGGAGGTCCCCCTTCGACAGCCACAGCTCAGCGGCGGCCGACGACCCGTGCCCGCAGGCCGCTCGGTTGGGTGAACGGGCGGGCGGTGGCCGTCAGTCCCCGGCGGCCCAGGTCCAGCTCCAGGTCGAAGTGGTTGACCCAGTTCGAGATCATCTCCACGGCGATCAGCTCGCCGAGCGCCGCCCCGGTACAGCGGTGGATGCCACTGCCGAACGGATTGACGTGCCGGCGCAGCTCAGCGGCGCCCGGCTGCAGGAAGCGCGTCGGGTCGAACCTCTGGGGGTCGGGGAAGAACTCCTCGTCGAGGTGGTCGCTGGCGATCACCACGAGCAGCTCATCGCCCTTGCGGATCTGGTAGCCGCTGAACTCGAAGTCCTCTTCAGCGAACCGCAGCACGGACGACCCCGGCGGGTTGATTCGGACGGTCTCCAAGAACGCAGCCCGAAGGTACTTCTGCGAGGCCGGGTCCACCGGGCCGTCGGCGTCCTCCGAGAGCGCGTCGTGCTCCGCCCGGACCTGGGTCAGCGCGTCGGGGTTGCTCAGGAGCCGGAAGAGCAGGAACGACGAGGCCGAGGCCACGGTGTCGAACCCGGCCAGGTAGGCGCCGTACGGCACCGAGACGAGGTCGGCGTCGGTCCACTCACCCAGCTCCGGCGGCGGCGGGAAGCTCAGGTAGTGGCCGACGAGCGTCGAGGCGACACGGTCGGGGTCCTGACGAATCTTGCCGACCAGGTCGAGCAGGTGCGCCGTCATCCGCTTGCGCACCGACTGGTACGCCGGGTTCCAGAGGACGGCGCGCGGGGCGTGGCCGAACGTGGCCCAGATCATGGTGTGCACCACGAGCGCCAGGTCGCGCTTGGAGAACGGGAACGGCTCACCGTTGAGCAGCCGGCTCAGCACGTCGACCGTCTGGGTCTGCGCCTCACTGAGGACGTCGATCCGCACGCCGGGCCCCCACCGGGCGGTGTGCTCGCCGAGCCAGTTCTGGATGTCCACCCGTCGGGTCGACTCCAGGCTGTGGTTCATGAACTGATGGTGCGACTTGCGGATCAGCTGGCGGTTGGGGCCGTCGATCATGCTCGGCAGCCGGCTCTCCATCTCGCCGTCGAGTACGTGCAGTGAGTTGCTCGTCCGCAGCCCGGTGTCGCCCTGGAGCAGAGCGATCGCGTCGGGGCCCATGAGGCACGTCAGCTCGAGGTTGACCATCTTGAGCCGGAATGCGTCGCCGTAGGTCGCTCGGGTCCGGGTCAAGAATGGCAGCACGTCACCGGTGAAGGGACGGAGCGGACCAAGGACCGGTGTGGACTTCACCAGCGGCGGCCGGCCAGGTGCAGTAGTGGTCGTCATGTCACTTCCTCCAGTGGTCGAGGGACCCTGTGACCAGGTCGACAAGCAGATCAGTGCGGCGCCGTCGATCGGTGATCGACGCCTCGTCGGTGGCGAGCAGCCCGAACAGACCCGTCAGGAAGACCATCGTCAGGTCGACCGGGTCGGCGTCAGGTGCCCGACGAGCGATCTCGGCGACGAGCATCAGGCCGAGCGGGTGGTCCTCGACCGAGAGCAGCTGCACGAACTCGTGGCGGAACTGCGCCGCGCACAGGTCGCGCACGAGCTGGCGGCCGATACGTTCCTCGGCGGCGAAGACCGTGTCGACGACCGACAGGAAGAGGTCCCGGATCGCGGCCTCGGCACCGACGGACGCCAAGGCTGCGTCGGCGATGAGCTGCTCCTCGGCGGAGAGCAGTTCCCGCAGGACCTCGTCCTTCCCGGTGAAGTGGACGTAGAACGCGCCGCGGGACAGGCCCACGCGGTCGGTGATGACCGAGATCTCGGTGGCGGCGAACCCCCTCGCTCCGAACTCTCTGACCGTCTCCTCGTAGAGCCGGGCGCGGGTCGCCTCCCGCTTGGCGGTGCGACGGTCCGTTGCGGGCGGGGCCGGCGAGGGTGGGGTCGGTGCGGTGGTGGCCACGGCGCTACGGTAACGCGGTTCACTAAACCGCGTCACCAATGAGTGCGGTGCCGTGCCGCGAGCAGTAGCGCCAGGGATCCACGTGACCCTCAAGGCCCAGTAGCCACTGCAGATGGTGTACCCGTTGACAGTGACGGGGTCCCGACCCTGCGGGTCACCTCGGGTCTCACCATCGGCGGCATCGCCGCCTAGCTCCCCGACCCCGGACGCGGATGGGCCCCCGCCGGAGCAGGGGCCCATCCATGACTCGTGCCGGGCGCGCCGGCCGGTACGTCAGTTGTTGCCGTCACCCATGTCGCCGGCATCGGGCATGTCGCCCCCCATGCTGCCCGCGAGGCTCTGGAGCGTCTCGGTGGCCTGCTGGCTGCACTCCTGGATCGCAGAGCCGAGCGACGGGTCCTGGATGACCTCGCTCGCAAGACCGGCGGCGTCGGTCGCGAGCTGCTGGGCCTGCTGCTCGAGTTCGCTGGCGAGCGTCGAGTCCTTGTTCTCGACCGCGGTCTTGGCGGTCTCGGCGAGCTCGTTCACCTGGTTGCAGAAGTCGTCGACCTTCGCGTTGCCGGTGTTGGAGCTGCCGGAGCTGCTGGAGCCGCCGGACTCGGTTCCGGAGCCGCCGGAGTCGGTGCCGGCGGCCGTGGTGGCCGAGCCGCTCTCGGAGGAGTCGTCGCCGCCGCAGCCGGCGGCCACGCCGGTCACGAGGGCCAGCGCGAACGCCAGGGTGAGGAATCGCTTCATGACGGGGCCTTTCGATGGTGGTTCGGACGGCCGGTCGACCGACCTGCCGGTGCCGCTGGACTCGACCCGACCCCACAGTTCTACCGGGCGACGGGTCGTGGCCGTCGGATCTTCGGGTCGGGGTCGCTGTGGCAGGCTGCACCGGTGGAACCCGACGAGCTCCAGGCGATCGCCGACCGCGTCGTGGCGCTGGCGCAACCGGGTGAGGAGCTCGAGGTGGTCGTCGCCTGGTCGAACGAGACCGAGGCCCGGGCCCATCAGGGCGAGGTGGAGCACTTCGTCGCCGCCGAGTCGGCGGGTGTGGGTGTCCGGATCGTCCGGGACCACCGGCAGGGACTGAGCTGGGCAGGAGTCCTCGACGAGGCCGCGCTCGCCGAGTGCGTTGCCGAGGCCCGGGACAACGCCGGCTTCGGTACCCCGGACGAGCACGCCGGGCTGGCCCGCCCCGATGGTGTCGAGGTGGTCGGGATCCCCCTCCACGACGAACGGCTGCGTTCGGTGACCCCCGAGGAGAAGATCGCGATCGCCGTGGAGCTCGAACGGCGGCTGCTCGCTGCCGACCCCCGGATGGTCGGGGTCGAGTCGGCCGACTACGCGGACGCCGTGATCGCTACGGCGATCGCATCGACCACGGGGATCCGACGGGCGAGCGTCGAGACGTCCGCCTACATCGGCACGTGGGCGCTGGCCTCGTCGGAGGACGACGTGACGACCGGGTTCGGCTACTCGGTCGGGCGCACGATCCAGGACCTCGACGTCGGCGCGGCCGTGGACGAGGCGGTCGACCGGTGCGTCTCCATGTTCGGCGCAACCAAGGCCCCGAGCCGGCGCACGACGGTGGTGTTCGACCCCTACGTGTGCTCGCAGTTCCTCGGGATCGTCGCAGAGCTGGTGTCGGGTGAGGCCGTGCTCCGGGGTCGGTCACCGTTCGCCGGCCGGGTCGGTGAACGGGTGGCCGCACCCGGGGTCACCCTCTACGACGACCCGCTCGACGTCCGGGCCCCGACCGCATCGGACGTCGACGACGAGGGTCTCGCCTGTCGTCGTGTCGATCTGGTCGAGGGTGGTCGACTCGGGGGCTTCCTCCACAACGCCTACTCCGCCCGCGCCAGTGGGTCCGCCTCGACCGGATCGGCCCAGCGCCCCAGCCACCGATCGGCCCCGGGGGTGGGTCCGAGGTCGCTCCGGCTGGCTCCGGGATCGGGCGCACTCGCCGACGTCGTGGAACGGGTGGGCGACGGGCTGTTGGTGCGTGAGGTCTCCGGCCTGCACTCGGGGGTGAACCCCGTATCGGGTGATCTCTCGGTCGGGGTCGAGGGTCGGGTGATCCGCGGGGGTGAGCTCGCCGAGGCGGTGCGCGAGGTGACGATCGCCTCGACGATCCCGAGGATGCTCCTCGAGATGACCGACGTCGGCGCCGATCTGACGAGGTTCCCGTGGGAGTCGGCCGGGGTGACGGTCGCGATCGGCGACGTGGTGGTGTCGGGGACATGAGCGACGAGGCCGCGACCGCCCGGGTGCTCGATCCGGAGGAGCTCCTCGACGTCGCCTGCGCCCTCCGCGACCGGGCCCGCCCGGACGAGCAGGTCGAGGTCGTGCTCGCCCAGGGCAGCGGGACGACGGTCAAGGTGTTCGGGGGCGGTGTGGAGTCCCTGACCGTGGCCGGTGCCTCGGGTGCGGGGATCCGGATCGTCCGGGACGGCCGTCAGGGGTTCGCCCACTGCGGCTCGCTCGACGCGGACGTGTTGGACGACACGCTCGCCGAGGCCCGGGACAACGCCACGTTCGCCGAACCCGACGAGTGGAACGGCCTGGCCGTCCCCGACGGCGTCGAGCCGCTCGCCGTGGACCGGTGGTCCGAGGCCGTGGTCGGGATGTCCACGGATCGGAAGGTCGAACTGGCCCTGGAGCTCGAGCGCAGGGTCACCGCCTCCGATCCCCGGGTGGCCTCGGCCCGGACGACCTCGTTCGGTGACGGCTGGGCGGTGCAGGCGCTCGCCTCGACCACCGGCATCGAGGTCGCCGACCGTGGGGCCTCGTGCTCGGCCGCGACGCAGCCGCTCGCCCGGGACGGCGACGAGACCCAGATCGGTTGGGCCTTCGATGCCGGACGGGACCCCGAACTGCTCGACTGGGACCGCGTCGTCTCGGATGCGATCGAACGGGCGACCCGGATGCTGGGGGCGACCAAGCCCGGATCGTCCCGGCGGACGATCCTGTTGGATCCCCGGATGGCGGCGACGCTGCTCGGCGTGGTGAGCGTGATGCTCTGCGGCGACCAGGTGGTGAAGGGCCGCAGCCCGTTCGAGGGGCGACTCGGTGAGCAGGTGGCGTCGCCGCTCCTCACCCTGGGCGACGACCCGACGCGGACGGAGTCGCTGGCGGCCGACAGCCACGACGGCGAGGGCCTGGCGTGCCGACCGAACCCGCTGATCGTGGACGGCGTGCTCAACCGGTTCCTCCACGACTCGTACTCGGGACGCCGCAGCGGAACGGCCTCCACGGGGTCGGCCGTCCGCGGTACCCGGTCCACCCCCGGGGTGGGCGCGCAGCTGCTCGTGATCGAGCCGGGCCGTCGATCCTTCGACGAGCTCGTGTCCTCCATCGACCACGGCCTGTGGGTGACGACCTTCAGCGGTCTGCACTCAGGTGTGAACCCGACGTCGGGCGACTTCTCCGTCGGGGCGGAAGGGATCCTGATCGAGGGCGGCGCGTTGTCGGGACCGGTGCGGGAGGTCACGGTGGCCTCGACGATCCAGCGGCTGCTGCTCGACGTGAGCGAGGTGGGTGGTGATCTGGAGTGGCTCCCCGGCGGTGACGGGTCCTGCTCACTGGTGATCGACGACGTGTCGGTGGCCGGGACCTGATCGGGGTCCCCGCCCGGGTCCGCCCGGCGCACACCCGATCACGAGCCGGTCACGAGCCGGTCACGGGACGGCGGACGGTCAGTCCGACCGGCCCGACGAGCGCCCGTTGTGCGACTCGGGTGGCTTCTCCGTCGGCCACGGCCAGGGTGACGGCGTCCTCCCGGATGTCGAGGACGACCGCGGAGCGGGCCACGACGGTGGCCTCGCCGGGACCGGTGGCCGCGGCGTCGACGACGGGCTCGGGGGCGGCGACGACGTCGACCACGTCGCCCGGGCCGATCGCAGGGGCGTCGTCGGCCAGGACGACGGCGACGCCCGTGTGCCCGGCCGGCAGTCGGGCGGCGAGCGGGCCCGAGGCCGCGGGTGCGACGTCGTTCTCGACGAGGACCTCACCGACGGTCAGCGACCGGACGGCGCGTCGACCGGGTGGGACCCGCTCGACGGCCCGATCGGGCACTGCGACCATCGGCAGCTCGGCAGTCCGGATCGACGAGGTGTCGAGCGGGTCTCCGGCGCTCAGATCCCTCGCCGCAACCAGCACGATCCGTCGGGGCCCCCAGTCGTCGCGGAGTTGCTGGCCGCGGAGCCACTGGCCGTGGGTCAGGACCCCGGCCGCAACGGCGAGGACGATCGCGAGCGAGCGGGTTCGCAGCGCCCGTCTGCCGGCCCGGTGGAGTCGGGAGCTGCGGAAGTCGGCCAGGGCGTCCGGCCAACGGCCCGTCGGGTCGGTGTCGGCCGGTCTGCGGGGCGGCCAGCGGCGTGCGCCGGTGGTCGACCGCGATGGTCGTCGGACCGTCGGAGGGATCACGGGTCACCTCGGGTGACGTCGGGTGACATCGGGTCGGTGGTGGGGGCCCGAGGCCGCCGAGCGGACGAGTCGGTCGTGTTGCACCGACCGTGGGCGGGCCTCAGTCGGCTGGGGTCGCCGGGGACGTGCCGGCGCCGACGCCGGCGTACAGGACCTCCGCCGGCGGACCGTCCGCCGGCACGGTCAGGAGTTCGTGGCCGTCGTCGGTGACGAGCACGGTGTGCTCGAACTGCGCCGAACGCTGCAGGTCGCGAGTGGCGACGGTCCAGTCGTCGTCCCACATCTCGAGCGCCGCGCTCCCCAGGTTGATCATGGGCTCGATCGTGAAGGTCATGCCGGGTTCGAGCACGGTGTCCTGACGGGGGTCGAAGTAGTGGGGGATCTGCAGCGAGGTGTGGAACTGATCGCCGATCCCGTGGCCGATGAACTCCCGCACGACGCTGTAGCCCTCGGGCAGGGCGACGGCCTCGATCGCACGGCCGATCTCGTAGACCCGGGCACCGGGACGGACCACGTCGATGCCGGCGTGCATGGCGGCCCTGGTGGTTGCCACGAGGGCGGCGGACCGGTCGTCCACGTCGCCGACGAGGAACGTCGCCGACGTGTCTCCGTGGACGCCCTCGATGAACGCCGTCACGTCGATGTTGACGATGTCGCCGTCCTGGAGCCGCCGCGAGTCGGGGATCCCGTGGCAGATGACCTCGTTCACCGAGGAGCAGAGCGACTTCGGGTACCCCCGGTAGTTGAGCGTGGACGGGTAGGCACCGGCTGCGACCATGGCCTCGTGGCCGATCCGGTCGAGCTCGTCGGTCGTGATGCCGGGCGTGACGTGGCGGCCGACCTCCACGAGCGCAGCGGCCGCCACCCGACCGGCGATGCGCATGGCCTCGATCTCACTCGGGGTCCGGACCGCACGTGCACCCCGGTCCGAGGGGATGCCGGTGGCTGCGTAGTCGGGTCGGGCGATCCCGGCGGGCACGGTGCGGAGTGGTCCGACGAGGCCGGGGACGACCGGGGGTGAGGGAGGCGGGGGGAGCGCAGGACGGCGCTTGCGGCGGGCCATTGGCGCCATGGTACGTGGCTCGTCCCGGTGGACCCCCACCGCCCCGGCGGGCCGCAGGGCCCGGGGTGATCCGGCGGGCCGCAGGGCCCGGGATGATCCGGCGGGCCGCAGGGCCCGGGGTGATCCGGCGGGCCGCAGGGCCCGGGGTGATCCGGCGGGCCGCAGGGCCCGGGATGATCCGAGGAGTCCCGGGGATCAGGCGTTCGACGTGGTCGAGCCCGAGGTGCTTCCGGACCCACCGCCGGAGCCGGAGCCGCTCGAGCCACCCGAGCCGCTGGAGCCACCCGAGCCTCCTGAGGATGACGCGTCGCCGGACCCCGATGACGTCCCCGACGACCCGCTGCCGCTCGAGGACGACTCGCTGGAGCCGGTCGAGGAACTCGAGGACGATCCGCTGGAGCCGCTCGAGCCCTTGCGGCTGTCGGTCTTGTAGAACCCCGACCCCTTGAACGAGATCCCGACCGGCGAGAAGACCTTCCGGATCTCGGCGCTGCCGCACGAGGGACAGGCCTGAGGGGGATCGTCGTCGAACCCGAGCTGTTCCTCGAAGGTGTGGCCGCAGTCGCGGCACTTGAACTCGTAGAGCGGCACGGTCTCCTCCGTAGGTGCGGACGGTCACCCTACCGCCGGGCACCGAACCCACTGAATCCGCCGCCCCTTGCCCCGCCCCCGCCCCCGCTGCCCCGGCCCGCCGCCCCCGCTGCCCCGGCCCGCCGCCCCCGGCCCGCCGGCTTTGTGGTGCGAGC
>SXMI01000159.1 GCA_005777415.1 Actinomycetota bacterium
CCGGCCACTCGTCGGAGACCGTGCTCTTCGACGCCACCTGGACCGACGACGCCGGTGGGCACTCCGCCTCGCTCGTCCTGCGCACCGCCCCGAGCGGTCACACCGTGTTCCCGTCCTACGACCTGGGCCTGCAGTTCGCGGTCATGGAGCGGGTGGCGGCCACCGGCGCCGTGCCCGTCCCGCCGCTGCGCTGGAACGAGCCCGACGAGGCCTGGATCGGGACGCCGTTCCTGGTGATGGACCGGGTCGACGGTCTGGTCCCGCCGGACCGGCTCCCCTACACCATGCAGGGCTGGCTGCTGGAGGCCGACCCCGAGGTGCAGCGGCAGGTGCAGACCACCGGGCTCGAGACCCTGGCGGCGGTCCACGCCATCGACTGGAGGGCCGCCGGGCTCGACGTGCTGGACGCCCCGCAGTTCGGCGCCACCGGCCTGGACCAACAGCTCGGGTTCTACGAGCACTTCCTCGAGTGGGGCCGGGGCGACCACCCCCAGCCCCGACTGCACCAGGTGGCCGAGTGGCTCCGGGCCAACCGACCCGACCCCGAACCCGAGCCGGTGCTCAACTGGGGCGACTCGAGGATCGGCAACATCATCTTCCGGGACGCCACCCCGGTGGCGGTGCTCGACTGGGAGATGGCCACCCTGGGCCCGCCCCAGGTCGACCTGGCGTGGTCGCTCCTGCTGGAGCGGTTCTTCACCGTCGAGCTGGGCGTGCCCCAGCTGCCCGGGTTCCTGGACCACGAGGCGGCGGTCGCCCACTACGAGTCCGTATCCCACCGGACGGTCGGCGACCTGACCTGGTACACCATCTGGGCTGCGCACCGCTACGCCGTCGTGATGATGCGCATCTGCCAGGCTGCGGCCCTCGACGGCATCGACATGGGCCAGACCGAGGACGACAACCTGGCGCTCTCCATGTTGAACCACCTCCTCGCCGAACACGACCTGCTCGGCTGACGGCTCCGCGCCGACGGGGTCCGCCGGCCGTACCGTGAGCCGGCACGAACCGTCATGGCTGCGATCCTCACCACCGCCCTGCGGCGCACCCGGGAAGCCGGTCGCCGGCTGGTCGACCTGCTCGGGCCGACCGGCGACGCGGCGCGCCAGAGCCTGGCCGCGCTGGTCCTCAACTCGGTCACGAGCCTGGTCGCAGGAGCGGCGCTCGGCGCGATCACGGGCACCCTGGAGGCCCTCCCGGGACTGCTCGTCATGGTGCCGGCCGCCATCGGCCTGCGCGGCAACATCGCCGGTTCGCTGGGCAACCGGATCTCGACCTCCATCCACACCGGCACCTACCGGCCGTCGCTGAAGCCGGACTCGGTCGTCGGGGTCAACCTGCTGGCGTCGATCTCGCTGACGTTCGTGCTCTCGCTGGGTCTGGCGGTCGTGGCCCGGGTCGCGGCGGCGGCCTTCGACGTGCAGGGGGCGATCGGCGTGCTCGACATGGCCGTCGTCTCGGTGGCCGGCGGCCTGCTCGCCAGCGTCGTCGTGATCGGCGCCACCATCCTGTTGACCTCGGTCGGCGTTCGACGGGGCTGGGACCTGGACGCGCTCGTCGCACCGACGACCGCCACCCTCGGCGACGTGGTCACCATCCCGGCGCTGTGGCTCGCCGCCACGCTGCTGTTGGGCCGGGGCGCGTGGACCACGGCATTGGGCTGGACGCTGGCCGTCGTCAGCGTCGGCGTCTTCGCCGCCACGCTGCGCGCCCGCATCTCCGAACTGACCCGGATCATCCGGGAGTCGCTGCCGGTGCTCACCGCTGCGGTGGTGCTCTCGACGCTCGCCGGGCTGGTCATCCAGGAGCGCCTCGCCGTGTTCGCCGCGCTCCCGGCCCTGCTCGTGCTGGAGCCGGCGTTCGTGAGCTCCGCCGGCTCGCTCGGCGGGATCCTGGCCAGCCGGATCGGGACGAACCTCCATCTGGGTCTGGTCGACCCGACGCTCCGCCCCGGGGTGGAGGCCCGACGGGACGGTCTGGCCGTGTTCTCGTTGTTCGTCCCGGTGTTCCTCGTCAACGCCGTGGGAGCCTGGGCGGTGGCGGCGCTGTTGGGGCTGGAGTCACCCGGACTGGGCCGGATGGTGCTCGCCTCGCTGATCGGCGGGAGCATCGCCGTGGCGTTCGTCGTGGCGCTCGCCTACTACGGGACGATCACCGCCTGGCGGTCCGACCTGGACCCCGACACCTACGGGATCCCCGTCGTCACGGCGTCGGTGGACTTCGTCGGTGCACTCGCACTGATCCTGACCATCGGGGCACTCGGCATCACCTCGTGACCGCCGGGCCCGACGGGGACACCGGGACGGGACGTGGTCAGCCGGCGTCGAGCAGTTCGCTGACCAACGCCGCCACGGCGCTGCGCTCCGAGCGGGACAGCGTCACGTGGCCGAACAACGGGTGACCCTTCAGCAGCGCCACGACCGAGGCGATCCCGTCCCGGCGACCGACGCGGAGGTTGTCCCGCTGGGCCACGTCGTGGGTCAGCACCACCCGGCTGCCCTCGCCCAGACGACTCAGCGCCGTCAACAGG
>SXMI01000160.1 GCA_005777415.1 Actinomycetota bacterium
ATGAATATTCATGTCGCTCGCACCACAAAGCCGGCAAGCGGGTGGGTCAGGGGGTGAGGACCCGCGCCAAGGCCTCGGGGACCGAGCTCGGGCCGTCCAGCGTGGTCCACCTGGCACCGACGGCGTCGGCCAGGGCCTCGGCATCCGCCGAGTCGCCCTCGGGTGCCACGACGACCAGTTCGGCGACGGCGGCGGCCTCGGGCAGCGGGTCGCCGCCGGTCGTCGCCCGGCAGTCGGACAGGACGATCGCGATCCGCCGTCCCGCCTGCGACCGGTCGAGCTGTTCGCGGGCGGCCCGCATGGCCAGCGCCAGGTTCGTGACACCGAACCCCCGCAGGCGGAGCAGATCGCCGACCACCTCGTCGGCCGATCGGGACACACCCTGCGACTGCACGACCACGGCGTCCTCGGCGAACGCGACCACGGAGCAGTCGGTCGGTGCCCGGAACATCACGCTCGCCGCAGCGACGGCCGCTGCCGCCAGCCGATCGCCGGCCATGGAGCCCGATCGGTCGACGAGCAGGCACAGGGCGGTGTCCGGGCGGTCCCAGGCCCGCACGGCCAGCTCGTCGGCCCGGACGCCCTGACCGGCGGCGACCGCCGTCACGGCGTCGATCGAGGCGTCGAGGTCCAGGTCGCCCTCGGCCCGGTCCGCCCGGTGGGTGCGGAGCCGGCCCGTGCCCCGCCGTGCCGGTCCGCCGGTCCGGGCGATCTCCACGAGCACCCGTCCGGCCAACCGACGGGCGAGCCCCCGGAGCCGCTCGTCGGTGGCTCCGGTCATGTCGGCGAGGAGTGCCAGCGCCTGGTCCGGGTCCTCGGCGAGGGCGTCGTCGAAGGCCTGCTCGTCGAGGACACCCACCTCGGGCGAGACGTCCTCGAAGTGCTCACGGCGCTCCAGGTGCCGCCGTGCCGTCGTCCGCCGGCCGGCCTCGGCGATCGCCTCCCGGGCCGCATCACCCTCGAGGACCTCGTCGTCGCTCGCCCCACCCCGAGGCGGGGTCAGGCTTTTCCCGAGTTCCCCGGCTCGGCGGGCACGCCGGGGTCGGCCGCTGCCACCGGTGGCCCGAGGAACCGCTCCCACAGCTCCCGGACGACGTCCTCGGCCGACCGGCTGGATCCCTCACGGACCCGGATGCGGCCCGAGAGCGCCAGGAGCGCCGCGTCCAGCGTGACGCCGGGGTCGGAGGGCTCCTGCTCGCGGAGCGACCCGAGCTCAGCCGCGACGAGCGCCAGGTCGATGGCGCCGCGCACCGACGACCCGGTCCGCAGGTCCGGGTGGTCGCGGGTGGCCCGGACCAGGTCGACGACCGATCGGAGCGTCCCGGATCCGAGCGACCCGGCCGCCAGGGGTGCCGCGACGTCGACGATCCGCACCTCGTCGTCGGAGTCCTGGTAGCCGACCGCCAGTCGGCAGCACCGGTCGTAGACGGCGGCGGCGATCCGGGCGGTCCCGACGGCGTCGAACGGGTTCATGGCGGCGACGAGCCGGAAGCCCGACGACGAGCGGACCGGGCCCAGTCGGGGGACGTGCACCTCACCCTCGCTCATCACGGTGATGAGCACGTTCAGGGTCTCCTCGGGGATCCGGTTGATCTCCTCGACGTAGAGCAGTGAGCCGTTGCGGAGCGCCCGGAGGAGCGGCCCGTCGACGAAGACCTCGGGGGAGTACCCCTCGGCGAGCACGGCGGCGGGGTCGAACGCCCCGATGAGTCGCGCCGGCGTCAGCTCGGCGTTGCCCTCGACGAACTCGAATCCGATCCCCGCCTCCTCGGCGACGGACCGGAGGATCGTGGACTTGCCGGTGCCGGGCGGACCCTCCAGCAGGAGGTGTCGGCGGGCGGCGAGCGCCGCCACGACGGCCTCCAGCTCGCGGTCCCGACCGACGACCCTCGTCTGGATCCGGGCGAGCAGGCCGGCGTCGAAGGCGCCGTCGGTGCCCGGTGCGGCGTTGTCCTGATCAGAACTCGATGACGCCACGGATGTTCACGCCGTCGCGCATGTCCTGGTAGCCCTGGTTGACCTCGCCGAGCGCGTAGCGGTTCGTGATCAGCTCGTCGAGCTTGAGCTCACCCTCGCGGTACATGGAGAGGAGGGCCGGGATGTCGGCGCGGGGGTTGCCCGAGCCGAACACGGTGCCCTTCACCTCCTTGTTCATCATCGACAGCATGAACAGGTTCATGGTGACGTCGGACTCGAACATGTTCCCGATCGCGGTGACCACGAGCGACCCGCCCTTGGACACCAGGCTCAACGACGGCTCGATCATGTCCCCGGTGACCACGCCGGGAACGAGGATCACCGAGTCGCACATGTCGCCCCAGGTCAGCTCCGGGACGGCGAGCAGCGCCTCCTCGATCGACGAGTAGGTGTGGGTGGCGCCCATCTCCATGGCCTTCTCGCGCTTGAACTCGACCGGGTCGATGGCGATGACCCGCTTGGCCCCGGCCATGCGGGCGCCCTGGACCGCGTTGATGCCGACGCCGCCGATGCCGATCACGGCGACGTTGTCGCCGGGCTGCACGTTCGCCCGGTGCACCGCGGAACCCCAGCCGGTGGCGACACCGCAGGACACGAGTGCGGCCACGTCGAAGGGGAGGTCCGGCTCGATCCTCACGACGGAGTTCTCGCTGAGGAGCAGCTGCTCGGAGAAGGTGCCGAGCTGGGCGAAGCGCGCCACGTCGGTCTCGCCGATCGTGTGCGAGTGGGTGCCCTCGGTCCGCGTCATCATGTGGGTGTCGAAGAGCTTGGCGCCCTCGTCGCACAGGTTCTGCCGGCCGGTCGAGCACCACTTGCAGCGTCCGCAGGACGGGATGAACGACATGGCCACGTGGTCGCCCGGCTGCACCGAGGTCACGCCGGGTCCGACCTCGACCACCTCGCCGGCGCCCTCGTGGCCGCCCACGAACGGGAAGTGGGGGATCATCATGTCGCCCTGGACGACGTGCTCGTCGCTGTGGCACATGCCGGCCACGGCGGTCCGGACCCGGATCTCGCCCGGGCCGGGGTCGTCGAGGACGATCTCCTCGATGGTCCAGTCCTGGTTCGGACCCCACAGCACGGCGGCGTTCGTCTTGGTCGGCATCGTGTCCCCCTGTGTCCTCGAGGCGCGTCCCGTTCCGTGCGCGACGCGCCCCGGTTCTACACCACCCACGGGTGCCGAGGTAGCCGGAGTCCGGGCCGCGCGGCGCATCACCGGGTCGGCGATCGGCCGCCGGTCGACGGGCGCGGTACGCTCGCCACTCGACGCCGCAGGTGCGGCGGACCACGGACCAGGAGACGGCGACCATGGAGACGACGACCGACATCCACCCGGAGACCCGGTCGGACGAGACCGTCAACGGCGTCGCCCCGGCGGCGGGATCGGCGGCGGGATCGGCGGAGGAACTCGTCGTGGAGGAGCTCCTCGTCGAAGAGGTCTCGATCGACGGGATGTGCGGCGTCTACTGACGCCGCACCGAGCGCGTCGGCCGTCGTGGTCGTCCGAACCGAGGACCGGCTCGTCCTCCACCCCGACGTCGCGCTGCGACCCGAGCGGTTCGGCGCGCTGGCCTACCACTTCGGCAACCGTCGGCTGTCGTTCCTGAAGCACCCGGACCTGGTGGCCGTGGTCGAGGCGCTCGACGGTGAGCGCACCGTCGGCGAGGCGTTCGATCGGGTGGGCGTGGCGGAATCACGGAGGCCGGCCTTCCTGACGGCCCTGGGCACGCTGAGCGCATCGGAGATGGTCCGTGCCGCCTGAGGTCGTCCATCAGCCCCCGGCCGCGACCCGGCCGCTCGTCGACGAGTTCCGGCTCGGCCTCGACGCTCCGATCTGTCTGACCTGGGAGCTCACCTACGCCTGCAACCTGAGTTGTTCGCACTGCCTGTCGAGCTCCGGCCGCCGGGACCCCCGGGAGCTGAGCACCGAGGAGTGCTTCGCCGTCGTCGACGAGCTCCAGCGGCTCCAGGTCTTCTACGTCAACCTCGGCGGCGGCGAACCCATGCTCCGCCCGGACTTCTTCCCGATCGTCGAGTACGCCATCGACCATCAGGTCGGTGTGAAGTTCTCGACCAACGGCACGTTCCTCGACCGTGACGCCGCCCGGCGGTTGGCGGCGATGGACTACCTCGACGTACAGATCTCGCTCGACGGAGCCACTGCTGCGGTCAACGACGCGGTGCGCGGCGCCGGCGCGCACCGGGCCTCGCTCCAGGCCATGGAGCACCTGGCGGATGCGGGGTTCGGGGCGTTCAAGGTGAGCGTGGTCGTGACCCGCGAGAACGTCGACGAGCTCGACGACCTGCGAGCCCTCGCCGAGTCGTTCGGGGCCCAGCTCCGGGTGACCCGACTGCGCCCGTCGGGTCGCGGGGCCGACACCTGGGACCGTCTCCGGCCGACCCAGGCCCAGCAGCGCCAGCTCTACGCCTGGCTGCTCGGACGGGACGACGTGCTGACCGGCGACTCGTTCTTCCACCTGTCGGCGTTCGGTGAGGCGCTCCCCGGGCTCAACCTGTGCGGGGCCGGCCGGGTCGTCTTCCTGATCGACACGGTGGGCGAAGTCTACGCCTGCCCGTTCGTCATCCACGACGAGTTCCTCGCCGGCAACGTCCGGGACCCGGGTGGCTTCACCGACGTCTGGCGGAGCTCCGAGCTGTTCGCATCGCTCCGGGAACCGGGGAGCGAGGGTGCCTGCACCTCGTGCGGCAGCTACGACGCCTGCCAGGGCGGGTGCATGGCCTCGAAGTTCTTCGTGGGACTCGACCTCGACGACCCGGACCCCGAGTGCGTGCTCGGCAACGCCGAGGAACTGCTGGACCGGGTGGGCGCCGGGGTGGGGGCCCACGGCGCACCGGTGCCGCGGCCGACGGCGGACCACTCCCGTCCCGGCGTGGCCGTGCCGTCGCCGGTCACCCTCCGGCCGACCCGCCGCACCCGTCCCTGAGCATCGGGGTTCGCCCTCCGGCGTCGCGCCGCGGCAGCATGTCGCCGTGACGTCGCTGCTCGAAGCGCTGGTCGTGGGCTCGCGTACGGCCCGGAACCGTGTGGTGTTCGGACCCCACGAGACGAACCTGGGGCGGGACCGCTCCATCTCGGACCGGCACGTCGCGTACTACCGGCGTCGGGCCGCCGGTGGCGCCGGGATCATCGTGACGGAGGAGGCGTCGGTCCACCCCTCGGACTGGCCGCTGGAACGTGCGCCGCTGGCCGAGGACTGCGGACCCGGATGGGCCGAGGTCGCGACGGCCTGCCACGACGAGGGTGCGCTCGTCCTGGCGGCGATCGGTCACAGCGGCGGGCAGGGCACCTCGCACTGGAGCCAGCGGGAGCTGTGGGCCCCCTCGCCGGTCCCGGAGGTCAACACCCGCGAGGTCCCCAAGGAGATGGAGGAGTCCGACATCGAGGCGGTGATCGACGGGTTCGCCCGGGCGGCTGCCCTCGCCGTCGATTCGGGATGCGACGGGGTCGAGGTCAACGCCGGCCAGCACTCGCTGGTCCGACAGTTCCTGTCGGGTCTCACGAACACCCGCGGCGACGCCTGGGGTGAGGACCGCACCCGCTTTGCGACCCGGGTCCTGGAGTCGGTCCGCTCGGCGGTCGGACCGGATGCGGTGGTGGCGCTGCGACTGTCCTGCGACGAACTCGCACCGTGGGCGGGGATCACCCCGGAACAGGCGCCCGGACTGGCGGTCGAACTGGTCACGGGTGCGGGGCGGGTCGACCTGCTCACGGTGGTGCGCGGGTCGATCTACTCGGTCGGGTCCACGCGGCCCGACGGACACACCCCGCCCGGGTTCAACCTGGACCTGTGCCGGTCGGTGCGCAAGGCCGTGCACCCGGCGACCGACGGTCGAGTCCCCGTGGTGGCCCAGGGGTCGATCGTGGACGTCGGCCAGGCGACGTGGGCCGTCGACGACGGGGTGGCGGACGCGGTCGAGATGACCCGGGCCCAGCTCGCCGACGCCCGTCTCGTCGACAAGCTGCGCTCGGGGACCCCGGAGCGGATCCGGCCCTGTGTGCTCTGCAACCAGCAGTGCGCGGTGCGGGACAACCGCAACCCCATCGTGAGCTGCACGGTGGACCCGTCGACGGGCCACGAGCTCGACGAGCCGGAACTGGTCGAACTCGACGTCCGGGAGCGAGACGGTGGATCGTCGTCCGGGGGAGGCCCCGCCCTCGTGGTCGTCGGCGGCGGGCCCGCCGGGTTGGAGCTGGCGAGGGTGGCGGCCGGAGGGGGCCGCGCCGTCCGCGTGGTCGAGCAGTCCGACGAGCCCGGTGGCCTGCTCGCCACGATCGCCCGACTGCCCGGCCGGGAGCGGTTCGCCGACCTGGCGTCGTGGTTCCGTGACGAGTGCGTCCGCGCCGGGGTCGAGGTGACCACCGGCGTCGCGGCCACCACCGAGCTGATCGAGGAGTGGATCGGCGACGGACTCGAGGTGGTGTTCGCCGTCGGCGGGTCCGACGGATCGACCGGCGTCCCGGTGGACCGGGCGACGAGGTGCTGGACCCCGACCGAGGTCTTGGCCGACGGCGGCGCGTCGCTCCCGGACGGTGCCGTCCTCGTCTGGGACCCGATCGGTGGACCGATCGGTGTCGGCGTCGCCGAGGTGCTCGCCCCGACCGGGCGGGTCGTCCACCTGGCGACGCAGGACTTCATCGTGGGCAACGAACTGGCCCGGGCCGGAGATCTGGCGCCGGCGAACGCCCGGCTGGCCCAGGCCGGCGTGGTGCTCCACCGCCGCAGCCTGCTGCGTGAGGTCACCCCGCTCGGGGCGACGCTCGAGGACCGGTTCACGGCGCGTCGCTCGTCGATCGAGGTCGTCGCCGTCGTCGACGCGGGCCACCGGCTCCCGGCGTCGCTCGAGCCGCGGGCGGACGGTCGGGACGTCGTCGTCATCGGTGACGCCGTGGCGCCGCGCACCGTCCACGAGGCGGTCCTCGAGGGCCGTCGGGCCGCCCTCGGCCGCTGACCCCGCCGACGCGAGCGGGGCGGCCGGACCGGTGTGTGGGGGTCTATCGCTCGCACCGTGACCCGGGTACCCTGAGGGGAGTTCAGCGTGCCGTGGCAGGAACGGCACACGGGCCGGGCGCGGAGGCGACGATGTTGAACACCACCAAAGAGGTGCTGGAGCGGACCATCGCCCAGGCCGTCGACCTGGCCAAGGCGGCGGACTCGGCGTTCCGGACCCACGAGGACGTCGCCGTCGCGCTCCCGGGCGGTCTCTACGGACACGTCCGCAACGGACGGTTCGTCGGGTTCGGGCTCGAGCCCGTCGGCGACGTCTACGTCGACAGCGACCGGACCGTCATGGACCTGCCGGACGGCGGTCCCGGGCACTTCCTCTGGGGTCGTGTCGTGGCGGTGGCCGGTGGAGCGGCGGCGGCGGCGTCGACCGTCGCCGGGGTCGCCACGGCCCTGCTCCGCGGGCGTCGTCGCCCCGCCTGATCCGTCGGTCGACCGACGGGATCGGCTTTCCGGTCCGCGCGCTCGGGTCGTAGCCTGCCCCCATGCCCGAGCAGCTCATCTGGTCGCCGCTGCAACTGGGTCCCGTCACGGTCCGCAACCGGATCGTCTTCTCGGCCCACCTCACCAACTACGCCCGGGACGGCCTGCCGACCGAGCAGCACGCCGCGTACTACGCGGCCCGGGCCGCCGGCGGGGCGGGGCTCATCATCACCGAGGAGCACTCGACCCACCCGACCGACTGGCCCTACGAGAAGCTGATCCACGGGTTCCACCCGGAGGTGATCCCCGGGTACCGGCGCATCACCGAGGCCGTCCACCGGCACCGCGTGCCGATCCTCGCCCAGATCAACCACAACGGCGGTCAGGCGAGCTCCATGTACTCGCGGTTGCCCGTCTGGGCGCCGTCCCCGGTGGCCGACCCGCTGTTCCGTGAGGTCCCCAAGGCGGTGTCGCACGCCGAGATCAGCGAGATCGTCGCCTCGTACGGGCTGGTCGCCGGGCACTGCGCCGAGGGCGGCTTCGACGGCGTCGAGCTCCAGTGCTCACACAGCTCGATCGTGCGGGGGTTCCTGTCCCCGGCCACGAACCACCGCACCGACGAGTACGGCGGTCCACTCGAGCACCGGGCCCGGATCCTCCTCGAGATCGTCGCCGAGGTCCGTCGGGTGATCGGGCCGGACCTGGCGCTGGGCGTCCGGCTGTGCGGGGACGAGTTGATCGAGGGAGGCACCACGATCGACGAGGCCGTGCAGGTCGCCCGGATGGTCGAGGCCACCGGTCAGGTGGACTACATCAACACCTCGATCGGGGTGGCGACGGCGTCGCTGTTCATGATCGAGGCCTCCATGCACATCCCGCCGGGGTACTCCATGTTCATCCCCTCCGCGATCCGGGAGGCGGTCGACCTGCCGGTGGTCGGCGTCGGCCGGTTCAAGGATCCGCTCCAGGCCGAACGGGCGCTCGCCGAGGGCCAGTGCGACCTGGTCGGCGTGGTCCGCGGGCAGATCGCGGACCCGGAGTTCGTCGCCAAGGCCCGGGCCGGGTACACCGACGACACCCGGCTCTGCCTGTCCTGCAACCAGGAGTGCGTGGGCCGCATGGGGCTCAACCGCTGGCTCGGCTGCATCGAGAACCCGGCCGCCGGTCGGGAGTCCCTCGGCGTCGGCCGCGCCCGGCCGGTCCGGCTGGGCCGGCGGGTGCTGGTGATCGGCGCCGGTCCGGCGGGCCTCCAGACCGCGATCGCCGCCGCCCGCAACGGGCACCGGGTGACCGTCCTCGAGCGGTCGTCCGCCGCGGGCGGGCAGGTCCGGCTGGCGGCCACGGTCCCGAACCGGGCCGAGTTCGGCGACCTGGTCCGCAACCAGCTCCACGAGTGCGGCCGGCTCGGCGTGCAGATCGAGTACGGCGTCGAGGCCACCGCCGACGAGGTCGAGTCCCGCGGCGCCGACACCGTCGTCGTCGCCACGGGGTCGGTGCCGTCCCGTCCGTGGTGGGCGCCGGGCGACGCCGAGTGGATCGTCGACGTCCGCGACGTGCTGGAGGGGACGGTGCAGCCGACCGGCAACGTCGTGGTGCTCGACGAGCTCGGGTTCCACCACGCCACGTCGGTGGCCGAACTGCTGGCCGACCGCGGCTGCCACGTCGAGGTGGTCAGCCCGGGCATGGTGGTGGGCCAGGACCTGGGCATCACCCTCGACCTGGAGAACTGGTGGATCCGGGCCGAGTCGAAGGGCATCCGGCAGTCCACCGAGCTGGTGCCGATGTCGGTGGACGGCCGGACCGTCACCTTCCAGCACCACCCGACCGGGAGCTCCGAGGAACGGACCGTCGACTGGTTGGTCCTGGCGGTGCCCTCCACCCCGGCCGACGCGCTCTACCACGAGCTCCGTGCCCGGGGGCTGCCCGTCGAGCGGGTGGGTGACGCCGTGGCCGCACGACGGGCGCACGCCGCCGTCATCGACGGCGAGCGGGTCGGCGCCGCGGTCCCGGCCGCTGAGCGCGAACCGGTCAGGGTCCCGTGACGTCCACCGTGGCCGTGCTGCCCGTCCGCGACGGCACGCTCCCGGCGGGGTCGCTCGATGCGGTCGCCGCCGCCGGTGGTGAGGTCCTGGTCGTCGGCGCCGGTGCCGACCGGGCGGCCGAACAGCTCGGGTCGCTGGCCGCCCGGGTCCGGGCCTGGGACACGCCCGGGTTCGCACCGGGACGCTGGGCGCCGGTTGTCGCCGAGCTCGTCGGGGACGGGCGCATCGTCGTCCTGCCCGGTTCACCCGACGGCCGCGACCTGGCTCCGCGGGTGGCCGCGTCGCTCGGTCTCCCGCTCGTGGCCGGGGTCGTGGAGGTTCGTGACGACCGGCTCGTCGCCGCCCGGTGGGGTGGATCCGTCATGGTCGAGGTTGCGTTGAGCGGCCCCGTCGTGGTGACGGTGCAACCGGGACTGTCGGCACCCGAGTCGCACGAGCACGGCTCGGGACCCGCGGCCGAGGCCGTCGAGGCCGCCCCGGCGGGACACCGGGACGCCGAGGTGGTCGAACTGCTCGGACCCGACGTCGCCACGATGGACCTGGCCGAGGCGCCCCGGCTGGTGGGTGGAGGAGCCGGACTGGATTCGCCCGAGCGGTTCGGGGAGCTGGCCGATCTGGCCGAGCTGATCGGCGCCGCCATGGGGGCGACGCGAGTGGTGACCGACCGGGGCTGGGTCGGTCACGAACGACAGATCGGGACGACGGGCGTGGTCGTGGACCCGTCGCTGTACCTGGCGTTCGGCATCTCCGGGGCGGTCCAGCACACCGCCGGACTGGGGGACCCGGACCACATCGTCAGCGTCAACACCGAGCCGCACTGCCCGATGATGTCGATGGCGGACCTGGCGATCGTCTCGGATGCGAACGCGACCGTCGTGGAGCTCCTCCGCCTGCTCCGGTCCGAGGGGGCGGCGGCATCGTGAGCGACTTCGACGCGATCGTCGTCGGCGCCGGCCCGGCGGGTTCGGCCGCCGCGCTCGAGCTGGCCCGCGCCGGCCGGTCGGTGTGCCTGCTGGAGCGGGGACCCACGCCGGGCTCCAAGAACATGTACGGCGGGGTGGTCTACGGGCGGATCCTGGACACGCTCGTCCCCGGGTGGTGGGAGCAGATGCCCGTCCAGCGGTGGGTCACCCGGCGCAGCACCATGCTGATCCACGACGACCGGGCGCTGACGGTCGACTTCCGCCATCCCGGGTGGGGCGCGGCTCCGTTCAACGGTGCGACCACGTTCCGACCCGACTTCGACGCCTGGCTCGCCGGACTGGCGGTCGATGCTGGGGCGTCGCTGGTGTGCTCGACCACGGCCACCGGCCTGATCCGCGAGGGTGGCCGCGTCGTCGGCGTCCGCACCGACCGGCCCGACGGCGACCTCCGGGCACCGGTGGTCATCGCCTGCGACGGGGTGAACTCGTTCCTGGCCAAGGAGGCGGGGATGTACCCGCACACCGACGCCGCGAACTTCACCGTGGGGGTGAAGGAGACCATCTCGTTGCCCCGTGAGGTGATCGACGAGCGGTTCGGCGTCCGCGGTGAGGAGGGCGTGGACATCGAGATCCTGGGCTGCACCGGCGACGTGCCGGGGGGAGGGTTCGTCTACACGAACGCCACGTCGGTCGCCGTGGGACTGGTGCTGTCGCTCCCGGCGCTGGCGGCGGGCGGCGACCGTCCCGAGGAGCTGCTCCGCCGCCTGAAGGCGCACCCGGCGATCGCCCCGCTCGTGGAGGGCGGCGAGGTGCTCGAGTACTCGGCCCACGTGATCCCGGAGGCGGGCTACGAGATGATGCCCGAGCTCGTCGGCGACGGGATCCTGGTCGCCGGTGACGCCGCCGCCATGTGCCTGGCCGCCGGCATCTGGCTGGAGGGTGTGAACTTCGCGATCGGCTCCGGCGCGGCCGCCGGGCGGGCGGCGGCGCAGTGCATCGCCCGCAACGACACGTCGGCCGCTGCGCTGGCGGCCTACCGGCGGGCGCTCGAGTCGTCGTTCGTCCTGGCCGATCACCGCAAGCTGCGGGCGGCACCCCACCTGGTCATGGGCGACCTGGCCCAGCGTGGCCTGCCGGCGGTCGCGTGCGGGGTGATGGAGGACCTGTTCACCGTCCGGAACCCCGAGCCCAAGCCGGGTGTCCGGCGGATCGTGCGGACGCAGATGCGGCGGCACGGGGTGCGGGCCCGGGACGCCGTCCGGGAGGGCCTGCGTGCGCTCCGGGCGTTCGGGTGAGCGATGCTGGAGCGACCGTGACCGACTCGACCTACCCCGAGATCAGCTTCGAGGCCCGGATGGCCACTGTCGAGTTCCGCGTCGACGCGGACCGGGCCCACATCACCGTGGACGACACGGTCTGTCGTGACTGCACGACCCGGGGGTGCATCACGGCGTGCCCGGCGAACCTGTTCGTGCCCACGGCGGCCGGCGGGATCCTGTTCAACTACGAGCAGTGCTTCGAGTGCGGGACCTGCTACCTCGTGTGCAACGAGGAGGGCGCGATCTCCTGGACCTACCCCGAGGGTGGGCACGGGGTCGTGTTCCACCGGAGCTGAGCGGTCGTGATCGTCGCCGCGTGCGTGAAGCTGGTCGACCTGCGCCCCGGGGTGGATCGACTCACCGGTGCCGTCACGCCGTCGACGACCCTCGGGTGCTCGGCGGCCGACCGGGCGGCGGTGGAGCTGGCGCTGCAGTTGGCGGACTCGTGGTCCGCCGAGAGCGTGGTCGTCTGCTGCGGCCCGGACCGGGCGGACCCGGTGCTGCGGGAGTTCGCTGCGGCCGGGGTCGATCGACTCGTCCGCATCGACGCCACGGGTGCGCCGGACAGCGCCGACGTGGCCGGTCTGCTCGCCACCACCCTGGCCGGGCTCGGTGCCGACGTGGTCGTCTGCGGGGACCACTCCCTCGACCGCGGGTCGGGCTCGGTCCCGGCCTTCGTGGCCGGAGCGCTCGGTGCCGCCCAGGCCCTCGGACTCGTCGAGGTCGGCACCGAGGGGCCCGGAACGCTGCGGGCCACCCGGCGCCTCGACGGCGGTCGTCGCGAACGGCTCGTCGTGGATGCCCCGAGCGTGGTCTCGGTGGAGGGCTCGGTGGCGGAGCTGCGCCGGGCCTCGCTCGCCGCGACCCTGCGGGCGGGTGACGTCCCGGTGGAGGTCGTGGCCGCTCCCGGCCTGGTCGTCCCGCCAACGGTGACGACGCGGCCGTGGGTGCCTCCCACCCGGGTCCAACCGCCCCCGCAGGGGACCGCCGCCCTGGAGCGGGTGGTGGAACTGACCGGGGCGATGGTCGAGCGGACGCCGCCGCGCACCGTCGAGCTCCCCCCGGACCGGGCGGCGGCGCTGATCGTCGAGCAGCTCCGGGCCTGGGGCTACCTGGAGGCCGTACCGTCGGAACCGGCGACCGACGGGTGAACGACCTGGCGGCCATGACCTGGCCGGAGGTGCCGACGGGTGCGGTGCTGGTGGTCCCGCTGGGCAGCTGCGAGCAGCACGGGCCGCACCTCCCGCTCGACACCGACACCCGGATCGCCGTGGCGCTCGCCGCCGGACTCGCCGAGCGGGAGCCGGACCTGGTCGTGTCGCCGGCGGTGACGATCGGTGCATCCGGCGAGCACCAGGGGTTCCCGGGCACGCTGTCGATCGGCACCGCGGCGCTGGAGTCGGTCCTGGTCGAACTGGTCCGGTCCGCGTTGCCGCCTCCCGGGGCGGCGCGACCGCGGCCGTTCTCGGGGGTGGTCCTGGTGAACGGCCACGGTGGCAACGTCGAGGCCACGACCCGGGCGGCGGCGCGACTTCGCCGCGAGGGTCGCGACGTCCTGGTCTGGCATCCCCGTGTGCCCGATGGCGACTCGCACGCCGGTCGCACCGAGACCTCGGTGCTGTTGCACCTGCACCCCGAGGTGGTCCGGGTCGACCGTGCCGTCCCGGGGTCCACGGCCCGGTGGCGCGAGATCCGCGAGGTCGTCGAGGCCGATGGGCTGGCCGAGGTCAGCCCGACGGGTGTGCTCGGTGATCCGACGCCGGCCTCGGCGGAGGAGGGCGAGCGGATCGTCGCCATGCTCGTCGATGACCTGGCGGGCGCAGTGCAGGCCTGGCGTGCGACGCTGTCGGACGTGGAATCGCCTGCCGACCCGTCGGCGTCTCGTTCGGGAGCGCCGACGTGACCGCCCCCGTCGCCCTGGTCACCGGCGGCGCCCGAGGCATCGGCGCCGCAGTGTGCCGTCGGCTGTCGGCGAGCGGTCACCGGGTCGTCGTCGTGGACTGCTGCGAGGACCTGGCGCGGCTCGACTACCCACTCGCCACGCTCGCCGACCTCGAGGCGACGGTCGACGCGTGCGGCCCGGACGCCGAGGGCGTGGTCTGCGACGTGCGGGACGGCGAGGCGCTGGCGCAGGTCGTGGCCGACCTGGACCGCCTCGACGTCGTGGTCGCCGCCGCCGGGGTGGTGTGGGGCGGGGTGCCGCTCTGGGAGACGCCGGACGCCGTCTGGGACGTGCTGGTGGACGTCAACGCCCGGGGCGTGTTCAACACGGTGCGGGCCGCCGTGCCGGCCCTGTTGGAGCGTCCGGTACCCCGGTCGGGTCGCATCGTCGCCGTCGCTTCGGCGGCGTCGAGCCGTGGGCTCCTGCACCTGGGCGCCTACAGCGCGGCCAAGCATGCCGTCGTCGGGCTGGTCCGGAGCCTGGCGGCGGACCTGGCCGACAGCGGCGTGACGGTCAACGCGGTCGCCCCCGGATCGACCGACACCGAGATCCTGGCGGCGTCGGCCGCCGTCTACGACCTGGACGCACCGTCCGACTTCGCTTCGCACCACCCGATCGGCCGACTGATCGACCCCGATGAGGTCGCCGCGGCGGTGGCGTGGCTGTGCGATCCGTCGGCCTCGGGCGTCACCGGCGCCGTGCTCGCCGTCGACGGCGGCATGACCGCGGTCTGAACCGCCGTCGCCGTGCGCTACCGGCCCGATCCGTCGACCCGGCTCCTCCCGGACGGACGGACGTTGATCGGCGGGTCCCCGCTGCGTCTCTTCCGCCTGACCGCCGGCGGTGGCCGGTGGTTCCAGTCCCTGGTCGGGGGCGAGGACCTCGATGTCCCCGGGCCGCGTGGTCCCGAGGGGTCCGCCGGGGTCGGCGGCGCGCTGCTCCGACGGTTGCTCGACGCCGGTGTCGTCCACCCCGATCCCCGCAGCGGACCGGTTGACCAGGTAGCCGGTGGGGCCCCACCGGCCTGCACCGTCGTCGTGCCCGTCCGTGACCGCCCGGAGCAGTTGGCGTCACTGCTGGAGTCGATCGACCGGGCCGGCGGCGTGGCCGAGGTGGTGGTGGTGGACGACGGCTCGCTCGACGCTGCGGCGCACGAGCAGGTCGCCGAACGGTTCGGGGCCTCGTACCTGCGTCTGGAACGCTCCCGGGGGCCGGCGGCCGCGCGCGACGCCGGGATCCGGCTCGCCGGTCACGAGGTGGTGGTCCTCGTTGACTCCGACGTCGTGGTGACGGTCGGCTGGCTCGAACCGCTGCTCGCGCACCTCGCCGACCCGGTGGTCGCAGCGGTGGCCGCACGGGTCCGCACCGCAGCCGACCCGGCCGGTTCGGGGCGCCTCGCCGGGTACGAGTCCCGGCGCTCACCGCTCGATCTGGGTGATGTCCCGGCCCCGGTGGCAGCCGGCACCCGGGTCGCATACGTCCCGGCGGCGGCCCTCCTGTTGCGGCGGGCGGCCTACCTGGACGTCGGCGGCTTCGATGTGGAGCTCCGCTTCGGGGAGGACGTCGACCTGGAGTGGCGACTCGCCGATCGTGGCTGGACCGTCCGGTACGAGCCGGCGTCGGTCGTGTTCCACCCGCCCCGGCCCGACGTGGGGAAGTGGCTCCGCCAGCGGTTCGAGTACGGCACGGCCGCCGCGGCCCTGGACCGCCGGCACCCCGGTTCGGTCGCGCCCTGGCGGGCCTCCCGCTGGAGCCTCCTGGTGTGGCTCCTCGTCCTGGCGGGGCACCCGGGCGCAGCCCTGCTGGTGGCCGGAGGGACCGGGGCCGCGCTGGCGCGTCGACTGGACGACCTTCCGGCGTCGGAGGCGGTCGCCATGGTGGGCCGCGGGCACCTGGCCGCCGGCCGCTCCCTCGCCGGGGCGCTGGTCCGGACCTGGTGGCCCCTGGTGCTGGTCGGCTCCTGCTGCTCGCGACGGATCCGGAGGGCCGGGGCCCTGGCGCTGGTCGTGGCGGTGCTCGATCGCTCCCGATCCGCCGGAGCGGGAGGTTCCCCGACCGACCTCCCGCTCGGGGTGCTGGACGACGTGGCGTACGGTGCCGGTGTGTGGTGGGGCTGTGTTCGGCACCGACGCTGGGGTCCGCTGGTCCCGACGCTCGACCCGTGACCGGAACCGGGCGGGGCCCGGGCCGGACGTCACACCGGAGGGAACTCAGGTCCCGGGCCGGGGATGTCGATGAACCCTCGGCAGGTCCGGACGGTCCGGGCAGGCCGAGGACCGAGATGCACCAACGACTCGCCGCCGCAGTCCTCCTCATCGCCGGGTTCGCGGTCGTCGCCCCGCACGGCATCGTCGACGAGGCCGGCGCCGACGCACCGGCGGAGGTCCCGCCGATGGCCTCCGCCGTCCAGCCCCGGTTCACCCAGTCCTGGTCGCAGCAGATCACGGCCGGTCAGGCCGTCAGCACCTCGTCGCCGGTCCTGGTCGACAACGGGGGTGACCCGTTCGTCGTCGCCGCCGAGGTGACCGGCCGGCTCCGGGCCTTCGACCTGGACAACGGCGCTCCACGGTCGGGCTGGTCGTCGGCGTCCACGGGGTTCGAACCGACCCGTGCCCCCCTGTCCTCGGACGGCTCGAACGTGTACGTGCCGGTCGCCCAGGACGGTCACACCCGCTACCCCCGCTACCTGAAGTTCGACGCCGCCGGCCGAAGGGTGTGGGACTCCAACCCGACGACCAACCTGCAGGGTGCGGGCTTCATGCTCTCGGGCATGACGCTCGCCCGGGTGGGCGGCCAGTGGCAGGGCTTCGCGGGGTCGTCCTCCATGCAGGTCCACTCGGTCAACGCCGCGACCGGGGCCCAGAACTGGGGCTTCTTCAACGCCGACTCGACGATGGCCACACCGGCGGTGGCCGACCTCTACGGCATCGGCACGCCGCAGGTGGTGTTCTCCTCCGACACGAGCGCTTCCGGTGTGCCCGGTGATCGCAACGGCGGGATCCTCCGGGTTCTGACCGCCGACGGCAAGCAGGTGTGCAGCGCGACGCAGTTCGCGAACGGCGACACCTACCGGGTGTCGGGGTACAACAACTCGACCCCGGCGATCGCCCAGGTCGACGGTCGGCCGGTGATCGCGTTCGGTTCCACCGGGCCGGTGCAGTTCGGCGGGGGAGCCAACCAGGTGCTCGGCTACGACGCCGCGTGCCGGCCGCTCTGGGCGTCGCCGGCACTGGCCGGCCACGTCGACACGGCGGTGTCGTTCGCCGACCTGACCGGTGGCGGCCGTCCCAGTGTGCTGGCCGTCGTCGGGGTCGCCGACGGTGGGACCACCTACCCGAGGGTCTATGCACTGGACCCGTCGACCGGCGCGATCCAGCGGGACTCGGGGACGTCGTTGCGTTCCTACGGTGCGCTCATCGCCTTCACGACCGGCACGTCGATCACGACGGCCGACGTCGACGGCGACGGTGGTCAGGACCTGTTCGTCCCCGCCCGTCAAGGGGGCCTGGTGGTGCTCGACGGCTCCACCTTCGGCGTGATCACGACGATCCCCACCGACGTCGTGCTCCAGAACACCCCGATCGTGACGGCCACGCCGACCGGTGTGCGCGTCACCGTCGCCGGGTACAACGGGCTGGGTTCCCGGGTCAGCTCCTACGTGTCCAACACGGGGTCGCTCGGCCAGCGCGGCTGGCACCACTTCGGGTCGAACCCGCAGTTGACCGGAGTGCTGGGGTCGGTGAGCGGCCCGCAACGGGACCTGCTCGAGGGCCAGACGCTCGCCGGCGGCGGCTCGCTCGCCCATGCGGGTGCGACGCTGGTCATGCAGACCGACGGCAACCTGGTCGCACGGGCTCCCGGCGGGGCCGTCCGCTGGGCCAGCGGGACCAACGTGCCGGGATCCCGCATGGTGCTGGGCGTCGACGGCGACATCGAGATCTGGTCCCCGGGGAACGTCAGGCTCTGGCGGTCCGGTGTGGGTCTGGGCGGCGTGGAACGGCTGGTGCTGGACGCCGATGGTTCGTTCCGGGTGGTCTCCGGCTACTGGGGGCCCGGACGGCAGCTGTCGCAGTACACGACGATCTGGGTCTCGAACGGTGCGCAGCCGATCGTCGACGGGCTCTGGTACGGCCAGGTGCTCCCGGCGGGCCGCGCCCTGTTCTCGGCCGACCGCAGCCACGAGCTGCTCATGCAGACCGACGGCAACCTGGTGCTGTACCGGCGCCGCGACTCCCGCGTGGTGTGGACCTCCGGGACACTGCATCCGTCGGGCCGGGCCGAACTGGCGATGGGTCAGTTCGGCGAGCTCGTCGTCCGGGTACCGGGCGGGCCGATGCTCCGGGACTTCGGCACCGGGTTCAAGGGGGCGGATCGTCTGACGGTCCGCAACGACGGCCGGTTGACGGTCACCTCGCCGTACGGTCCGACCCTGTGGGAGTCGGCGCCGCGGGTGAAGTGACCGGCACCCGCCGCTGCACGTCTCAGCAGTCGGGGTCCTGCAGGAATCGGTCCTCGTCGCAGAACCCGTCGGGCGGATCCGAGTTCAGGTCGTCGGGGTCGAAGCTGCCGGAGCAGTCGGGGTCCTGGAGGTACCGACCCTGATCGCAGAACCCGTCGGAGGGGTCCGAGTTGATCTCCGAGAGGTCGCCCGAGGAGTCGGCCAGGACGAACACCGCCAGCACGAAGGCGATCGAGGCCAGGATCGCCAGGGCGCCGGTGACGATGCCGCCGATGGCGAGTCCGCGACCGCCCCGGTCGGGCTGCTTGGCGGCCGTGCTGAGGCCCACGAGACCGAGTACGACGGCTGCGATCCCGACCAGGGCTCCCAGTCCGCACAACCAGAAGGTCGCCAGACCGACGATCCCGCAGACCAGCGAGCCGATCGCGAGGCCGTTCGACCCGGCCGACGGGCTCGGAGGAGCGGGTGGCGGCGCGTACCCACCGGGCGGGGGAGCGAAGGACCCGGGCGGGCCGGGTGGGGGTGGCGTGAAGCCGCCGGGTGGGGGTGTGGTCGGTGGGCCGGGTGGGGGTGTGGTCGGCGGGCCGGGTGGGGGTGCGGTCGGTGGGCCGGCGGGAAGGGTCGGGTCGTCGCGGCCGGGGATGGGTGGCAGGTCGGTCACGTCATCACCTCTGGATCCCGGGCCGCCCGGCCCGATGGCCTGAGCGTAGGCCCGCTGTCGGGGGTGCTGCGGTAGTCGGGCGCGTCGACCGTGGTCGCCTGTCTAGGGTGGCCACGCCGCTGCAGCGCGCAGTCGGGATCAGGAGGTCCGTCGTGCCGTTCGACGAGTTCGACAAGCTGGGGCCGCTCCGGGGCCTCGTGGGGACCTGGGAGGGCGAGGGTGGAGTGGACTTCTCGTTCCACCACGCCGAGCAGGAATCAGCCGAGACCGTGTACCGGGAGCGCCTGACGTTCAGCCCGTTCGGCCCGGTGGACAACGGCGACCAGCACCTCTACGGATTGGACTACCGCATGGCGGCCTGGCGTGGCGACGAGGAGGACCCGTTCCACACCGAGATCGGCTACTGGCTCTGGTGTGCGGACTCCGGCACGGTCATGCGGGGGTTCATGGTGCCCCGGGGGACGGTGGTCCTGGCGGCCGCGACCACGTCGGCCGACAGTCGGGAGTTCACGCTGCGGGCCGAGGCCGGCGATCCGGTCTACGGGATCATCGAGAACCGGTACCTGTCGCAGCGCGCGTCGACGGTCTCGTACGAGTGCACGGTGCGCATCGGTGACGACGAGTTCTCCTACGACGAGGACACCGTCCTCCGGATGGCCGAGTTCGACGACCTGTTCCACCACACCGACCGCAACGTCCTGCGTCGAGTGGATGCCTGATCGCTCCGTCCCGCCGCTCCAGCCGGTCCCAGTCGGGGTGACTTCGCCAGAAACTGGAACCTGTTCTAGTCTGTGCCCGCAGGCCGGACCTCGGGGGTGACAGTGGCTGCAGACGAGATGGACGGCGCCGACAGCAGCGAGTTGCTGCGGGCGCCACTGGTGATCGAGTACCCGTTCAACCGCACGACGGGGCCGGTCGTGGGCGCGTTCGTCACGGCGCTGCGCAACCGCACGGTGCTGGGGATCCGCGACACCAGCGGGCGGGTGGTGTGTCCGCCGGTCGAGTACGACCCCCGAACCGGGGCGCCGCTCGAGGAGCTCGTCGAGGTGGGCGACGCCGGCGAGATCACCTCGTGGAGCTGGGTGCCCGAGGTGCGCGAGGGCCAGCCGCTGCAGACGCCGCACGCGCTCGCGCTGATCCGGCTCGATGGGGCGGACACCTCGCTGCTCCACGTGGTGGATGCTCCCGGCCCGGATTCGGTCGCCACCGGGGCGAGGGTGCGGATCCGGTGGGCCGATGAGCCCACGGGGGCGATCACCGACATCGAGTGCTTCGAACTGGACGGAGGAGCATCGTGAGCATCGATCCGAGCGAGGACCGCAGCGTCTCGACGCTGCCCGAGGGTCTCTGGACCCAGCCGGTGCCGAGCGTGCCGGTCGACCTGGGCGACGATCCCGTCCAGCGTCAGGTCGTCCCGGCCTCCATGCGTTACGACTACTCGCCCGGGCTCGCCACCTCGCGGTTCCTGCGGGGGCTCGCCGAGAAGCGGATCCTGGGCGAGCGCTGCCCGGAGACGGGTGAGGTGTACGTGCCACCACGGGGTGTCTCACCGGTGTCGGGCCTGCGGACCACCGAGCAGGTCGAGGTGGGACCGAAGGCGACGATCACCTCGTTCTGCGTGGTCCACATCGGTTTCGGTGTGAATGCGCCCCCCACGCCGTTCGTCTCGGCGCTCTTCCTCCCCGACGGTGCGGCGGTGTCCCTCTACGGGACCATGGGCGAGATCGCCCACGACGAGGTCCGCATCGGGATGCGTGTCGAGCCGGTCTGGGTCGACGATGCGGACCTGACCACGAGCATGGAGAACATCCGCTACTGGCGGCCGATCGACGAGCCGGACGTGCCCGCCGAGCAGCTGAAGGGACACATGTGATGCGGGACGTCGCCATCGTCAGCGTGGCCCAGAGCCGGCACCGCCGGGCGGCCACCGAGCTCAACGAGGTCGAGATGATCCAGCCGGTGATCCGGCAGGCCCTCGACCAGATCGGTGCGTCCATCGCGGACATCGGCTTCACCTGCTCGGGCAGCTCGGACTACCTCGCCGGACAGGCGTTCAGCTTCGTGATGACGCTGGACGCGGTCGGCGCCTGGCCACCGATCATGGAGAGCCACGTCGAGATGGACGGCGCCTGGGCGCTGTACGAGGCCTGGCTGAAGATCCAGACGGGTGCTGCCGACACGGCGCTGGTCTACAGCTACTCCAAGGCGTCGCCGGGCGACCTGCCCCGGGTGATGAGCCGGATGCTCGACCCGTACTACGTGGGGCCGCTGTGGCCGGACTCGGTGGCGTACGCCGGCCTGCAGGCCCGGGCGATGCTCGACGCCGGTGCGATCACCGAACGGCAGATGGCCGAGGTCGCCCACCGCAACCGTGAGGCCGCCCGTTCCAACCCCCACGCCCAGGTCGTCGGCTCGGCGTCGGTGGACGAGCTGCTCGCGGCGCCGATGCTGTCGGACCCCTTGCGGGTCCACGACTGCCCGCCCATCTCGGACGGCGGGGTGGCCGTCGTGCTGGCCGCAGGCGACCGGGCCCGGGCCTGGGTGGACCGCCCGGCCTGGATCCGCGGCATCGACCACCGGATCGACGGTCACCAGATCGGGGCGCGCGACCTGACGACGGCTCCGTCGGTGGCCATCGCCGCACAGCACGCCGGTGTGGAGGGCACCTTCGACGTCGCCGAGGTCCACGCCCCGTTCACCCACCAGGAGCAACTCGTGCTCGACGGACTCGGCCTGGATGACGGAGTGCAACTCAACCCGTCCGGTGGTGCGCTCGCCGCCAACCCGATGATGGCCGCCGGGCTGATCCGGCTCGGCGAGGTGGCCACGCGGATCCTGGATGGCTCGGTCGGGCGGGGCGTGGCCCATGCGACCGCCGGACACCTGCTCCAGCAGAACCTGGTGTGCGTCCTCGAGGGAGGAGACTGATGGCAGGCAATCGTGTGGCCGTGGTCGGCGTCGGCCAGACCAAGTACGCAGCCGTCCGCGGAGATGTGTCCCTGCCCGGACTGCTCCGCGAGGCGGTGTTCCGGGCGCTCGACGACGCCCACCTGACGATGGCCGACATCGATGCGATCGTCGTCGGCAAGGCCCCGGACTTCTTCGAGGGCATGATGATGCCCGAGACGTACCTGGCCGAGGCGCTCGGCGCGGTCGGCAAGCCGCTGTTCCGCGTCCACACCGCCGGGTCCGTCGGCGGGTCCACGGCGATCGTGGCGGCGTCGCACGTCCAGTCGGGGGTGCACGACCGTGTGCTCACGATCGCGTGGCAGCAGCAGTCCGTGTCCGAAGCCATGTGGGCGCTGTCCTTCCCCATCCCGTTCCAGCAACAGCTGGTGGCTGGCGCAGGTGGTTACTTCGCCCCGTTCATCCGCGAGTACATCCGGCGCTCCAACGCCCCCGACGAGATCGGCATCCTGGTCGCACTCAAGGACCGGCTGAACGCGCTCAAGAACCCCTATGCCCACCTGCACGAACCAGACATCACCTTCGACTCCATCCGGGAGTCGTTCATGCTGTGGGAGCCGATCCGCTACTCCGAGACCTGCCCGGGTTCGGACGGAGCGATCGCCCTGGTGCTCGCGTCGGAGGACGCCGCCGAGGCCTCGGCGGCCTCGTCCGGGGTCCCGCCGGCGTGGATCCACGGCACGGCCATGCGCTCGGAGCCGGCTACGGCGTCGGGTCGCGACCAGGTGAATCCGGATGCCGGCAAGGAGTGCGCCGCCGACGTCTACGCGCAGGCTGGGATCACCGACCCGCGTCGTCAGGTCGACGTCGTCGAGATGTACGTGCCGTTCTCCTGGTACGAGCCCATGTGGCTCGAGAACCTCGGCTTCGCCCCCGAGGGTGAGGGCTGGCGGCTCACCGAGGACGGCACCACCCAGATGACCGGCGACCTGCCGGTGAACTGCTCCGGCGGTGTGCTGTCGACCAACCCCATCGGTGCGTCCGGGATGATCCGCTTCGGCGAGGCGGCGCTGCAGGTCCGGGGCCAGGCCGGCGACCACCAGATCGATGGTGCCCGGGTGGCGGTCGGCCACGCCTACGGCGGCGCGGCGCAGTTCTACGCCATGTGGGTGGTGGGGAGCGAGAAGCCCTGAGCTCGCTGCCCCCCGGTCCTCCGTCCGGGCCACCCGCTGGGCCGCCCGCCGGGCCGCCGACGGGACCCGGTCCGAACCAGTGGGGCGCGCCGATCCCTCAGGCGGTGCCACCGTCCCGCCCCGGTCGGGGCTTCGTCATCGCGGGTTCCGTGCTGGTGGCGCTGTCCGTGATCGTCGGTGTCGCCGGGACGGCGCTCACGGTCGGCCGGTTCGACGCCGGTCAGTTCCAGCGGGATGTGGTGGTCGACGGACCGGACTCGGCACTGCTGCCCGGCGAGCTGACCTTCACGGTCGCTGCGCCCCTCGACCGGGATCGTGATGCGTCCATGACCGTCGGTGTGGCGATCTCCCCGACGACGGCGAGCGACCCCGATTGCTCGTTGCGCAACGACGAAGGGGACCAGGTCCCTCTCGAGGCGCCGCTCGCCGGGACCGAGTTCCTCCGGCAGGGACCGGAGGAGGTCCGAATGGTGCGTCAGGTCGACCTGGGGCCCGGGACCTACACGTTGGAGTGCACCGTGTCCGGAGAGCCCGGAGCCGGTCGCGGTGGCAGCGTCCGGGTCGGCCGGGTGTTCGGCACCGACGACGCGCTGGGCCTGATCGGACCGGCGCTGGGGTTCCTGGCGGCGGTCGGCGTCTCGGTGGTGTCGTTCCTGGTCGGCGTGGTCCTGCTCGTGGTGGGCCTGGTCCGGGGGCGACGCTCCAGTGCCTCGGTGCCGCCGCAGTCGTGGACGCAGCGCTGAGGTCGACGGGTTCAGTCGGCGAAGGGGTCGGTACCGAACCGGCGTGACGCCGTCTCGATGGCCTCGAACTCCCGGGTCTCCGCCGGGACGTAGACGAGTTGGGAGTCGTCGACGGGCTCGGCGTAGAACTGGGCGGCCCACCGACGGAAGGGTGTGAACGGGCCGTCGGTGTCGGCCAGCGCCGGTCGGGCGAGGAACGCCTTGTTCTGCCAGATGGGTGTGTCCTCCTGGACCTGCTTGTCGATCTCGTCGACGAATGCCTGACCGACGGTCGAGTTGACCGCGGCGTCGTCGCCGAGTTTCTTCACGGTGAACGTGAAGCGCATGTGGCAACGGTTGCGGGTGAGCGGCGTGTTGCAACCCATGAGGACGGTGTCGACGATCCCGGAGAATCGGATGACGCTGAAGCCGGGGCCGAAGGAGTCGGCGTCGATCCGTCCGTCGACGATCCCGCGGGGGGTGGGGAACTTCTGGATCGAACGCATCTTCGTCCGGGGGCCGTCGGTCTCGTAGCTCTCCAACTCGGGCACCATCTCGGTGTGGTGGACGTAGCGGAAGTGGGCCGAGTCGACCCCGTTCTCGGCCAGGTCCTGCCACGGGGCATCGATCACGTACTCGCGGGTCTCCACCGGTGTGTAGTGCTCGGGGTCGTTGAACTCGGGGACGTCCGGGATCTCCCAAGCGGGGGCGTCGCCATGCGGGTGGTACCAGGCCAGGATGATTCCGTTGCGTTCGGTCACCGGGTAGGAGGTGACGCAGGCCTTCTTGTTGGTCCGCTCCGAGTAGGGGATCAGCGTGTTGCGGCCGTCGCCGTCGAACCGCCATCCGTGGAAGGGGCAGGCGATGTCGGTGCCGTGGACGCTCCCGCCGTAGGCGAAGTGGGCGCCGAGGTGCGGGCAGAAGGCGTCGTTGACGTGGGCGCCGCCCTCCTCGTCCCGCCAGACGACGAGCTTCCGGTCGAAGTAGTCGAGGGGGGTGATGTCCCCGGGCTTCAGGTCGGCGGACCAGCAGACCTGGAACCAGCCGAAGGGGATGGGGAACGGTGAGCGGACGATCCTGCCGGCGTCATCGGTCGTGGGCATGCGAACCTCCGGGCGGCTGGCGGCGGCTGCCGGCCAGACCAATCGAACTAGAACACGTTCCAGTCTAGCTGAGGGTCGCTGCGGCGGCGAGGGGTGGGCGCCCCTGTCGTCCGGAGTTTCCCCGATGCGGCGCAGCGGGGCCGCCGGCAGAGGGTTCCGGACAGCGGGCGGCGCGTGGCGGTCGGAGCGGTAGGGTCCGCGTCGTGTCCTTCCCAGCCACGACCCCCGGACGGAGGTCCGAATCCGTCTGTGCCAGACCGTCCCGTTTTTCGGGACGCAACGGGCCGACTGGTTGGGTGGAACTTGCCAGACCGTCCCGTTTTTCGGGACGGGGCGGTCTGGTGGTGGTGGCGGTGGCAGTGGTCCTCCTGCTCGTCGGGTGCTCGTCCACCGATGATCCGGCTCCCTCAGCGGCCCCGGACTCGTCATCCACTGTTCTTCCGGCGGCGACCCCCGGTGCGGAGCCCTCGGGGACCAGCGAGTTCTGCCAGCGGGCCGAGTCCTTCAACCAGGTCCTCGCCAGCGTCGACGCCAACTCGATTGAGTCCTTCGACGTCATCGCTTCGGAGGTCGCCGGCCTGTCGGCGGCCGCCCCCGCCGAGATCGCCGGCGATCTGGCCACGATGAGCGGGTACTGGAACGAGCTGGCCGCCGTCGACACCGACGACCCCGCGCAGGTCGGTCAGCTGACCCAGCGGAACGACGACGTGGTCACCGCCGGCCAGCGCGTCACGGCCTATCTGGTCGACGAGTGTGGGATCACCCCGGTCGAGTGAGCGGCGCACCCGAGGCCGAGGATCACCCGGAGGGCATCCCCCAGCGGCCGTGGGCGCCGCCCGCCGATGCGACGACGATCCTGTTGGTCCGCCACGGGGCGACCATGCCCGAGCATCCCGATCGGCCCCACCCGTTCCTCGACGGTCAGGGTGACCCCGACCTGGCGCCCGAGGGACGGGATCAGGCCGAGGCGGTCGGCCGCCGGCTCGCCGCCGAGCACGCTGCGGGCATCGGGTTCTCCGGCGTGACGGTCACCAACCTCCGTCGGACCCACCAGACCGCGGCCCCGCTGCTCCGGGCGACCGGCTTGCCCGTGACCGAGATCGCCGAGCTGCGCGAGGTCCACCTGGGGGAGTGGGAGGGCCGGTTCCGCCAGCGGGTGGCCGATGGCGACCCGCTGTTCGCCGAAGCGCTCCGGGCCCAGCGGTGGGACGTCATCCCGGGCGCGGAGCCGGCCGCGGCCTTCGAGGCCCGGGTCCGGGCCGGGATCGGCCGGATCGTGGCCGCTCACCCCGGTGGTCGGGTCGTCGCCGTGGTGCACGGCGGGGTGATCGGCCAGGTGATGTCCACCGCCACCGGCGCAGGTGTCTTCGAGTTCTCGGCCGCGGACAACGGATCGATCAGCGAACTCGTCGTCGTCGCCGACGGTGGCTGGCGGGTCCGGCGGTTCAACGACACGGCCCATCTGAGCTGAACCCGCGTCGTCCGGTTCTCCGGCTCCAGCGCGCGACACGTAGGCCGCGCGCGACCCCTATATCGGTGCTGGGTGCGGTCGGGGGTGCCGGGTGCGGTCAGGCGCTGGCAGTCTCGGCAGCACGGGATGCGATCCCGGCGGTCCGCCGGGCCTCCCGCAGGAAGTTCCGGTCCACGCCCGAGATCGTGAACCCGAACGACAGCCCGGACCCCGGGTCCGCCCAGGCGATCTGACCGGCGGCGCCGTTGTGGCCGAACGCCCGGGCCGACACGCCATGTCCCATGCCCCGCAACGACGACATGCCGTCGTCCCCGGCCACCACCAGCCCCAGTGTGCGGTTGCTCGGGATCCCCGTCAGCGGCACCGGGTGGGTGCAGCGCACGTGCTGGGTCCCGTCGTCCAGGACCTGCGGGTCCCACATCCCGTCGGGGTTGTGGAGCAGGGCCTGGTAGAGCAGCGCCAGGTCGGCGGCAGTCCCCAGTCCACCACCACCCGGAACGCCCACCGTCCGGTGCCTCGGGTCGTTGAAGGCGAGCAGTACATCGGGAGTGATCTCGCCCAGCGGCAGGTCGGCGGTCCCGAACAGTTCCACGAGCTCGGCCTCGGTCGGCAGCTCACCCACCGACACCAGCTCGGCCACGTCGTCGGCCTCCTCGGCACCCAGCCCGAGCAGGAACGTCGGCAGCGCCAGCGGTTCGGTGATCCGCTCGCGCACCACGGCCCGGAAGTCGCGCCCCGTGACCGTCTCGATCATCTCGGCGGCCACCCAGTGGGCCGAGGTTGCGTGGTACTCGAACTGCTCGCCGGGCTCCCAGCTGAGCCGCCAGCGCTCCATGGCCCGGAGCCGCTCACTGCGGTCCGACCACGTGGGCGGGCCCAGGGGCGCGTACGGGAACCCGCCGGTGTGGGTCAGCACGTGCTCGAGCGTGAGCCGCTGGACCGCATCGGCCGACCTGCCCGCCGAGCCGAACGATGGCAGCAACTCCACGACCCGGGTGTCGGGGCCCAGCAGCCCCTCTCCGATCAGCTGCCACACCGTGGCCGCGATCCAGGCCTTCGTGCACGAGAAGAGCGAGAACCTCGTCGAGTCCGTGGCGGTCCCGAACGCCTCGAACGCCAGGAGCTCACCGTCGCGGGCGAGCGCGAACTGCGCTGCGGGGGCCAGACCGTCGTCGACCTCGCGGCGGATCCGGTCCCGAAGTTCCTGCAGGGCGGTCGGGTCGAGTCCACTGCCGGTGCTCACCTCGGGGACGGTAGTCGCGACCACTACGCTGCGGCCCCGTCGTCGCCCGGGTGGCCGGGCCGCACGTCCCCCGGGAGGCACCCGTGTTCGACCTGACCGATCGCGTCGTCGTGGTCACCGGCGGCAACGCCGGGATCGGCCTGGGCATGTCCCGGGCGCTCGTCGGCGCCGGGGCGACGGTGGTGGTGTGGGGTCGTCGGGCCGACCGCAACGCCTCGGCGGTCGACGAACTGCGGGCGCTGGGTGGGCTCGCCGGGTCGGTCGAGGTCGACGTGGCCGACGAGGAGCAGGTCGACGCCGCGACGGCGGTGACCCTGGAGCGGTTCGGTCGCATCGACACGATGATTGCGAACGCCGGAATCGGAGGCGCCGCACCGTTCACCGAGCAGACGCTCGAGGGCTGGCGCCGGATCCTGTCGGTCAACCTCGACGGCGCCTTCCTGTGCTTCCGGGCGGCGGCCCGGCACATGGTCGAGCGAGGCGACGGGGGCGCGTTGATCGGTGTGTCGTCGACCAGCGCCATCCACGGCGCCCCGGCCAACCAGGCGTACTCGGTGTCCAAGACCGGGGTGCTGTCGCTCGTCAGGGGCCTGGCGGTCGAGCTGGCCCGTCACGGGATCCGGGCCAACTCGCTCGTGCCGGGATGGACCGAGACCGACCTGACCGCGCCGTTGCTGGGCTGGGAGAAGTTCGTGGACGCCACGACCGCCCGCACGCCCGTGCGCCGCTGGGGGACCCCCGACGACTTCGGCGCGGCCGCCGTGTTCCTGTCCGACCCGACGCTGACCTTCCACACCGGCGACTGCGTCGTGGTCGACGGCGGCTACACCGTCTTCTGATCCGGAGGTGTTCGGACCCGCAGGAACTGCACGCGTTGCTGACGTTCAGATCCGGCTCGACCGCCCGTCACCCACCGAACAACTGCTGGACACGGGCCGCACGTAGGGTCACCCGTCGTGAGTCGGCTCGACACGATGCTCGACGAGGCAACCATGTCCCGCCTCCACTGGCGGGTGTGGCTGCTGTCGGCGACCGGCATCATGCTCGACGGGTTCGACTTCTTCATCATCGGCGTGGCCACGCCGCTGATCGCCGAGGACCTGGGTGCGTCGCCCACCGAGATCGGTCTCGTCTCCTCGGCCGCCGTGGTTGGAGCGATCTTCGGTGCATTCGGGCTCGGTCGGCTCACCGACCGCATCGGTCGCAAGCTGGCGTTCCGACTGGATCTGGGATTGTTCGTCGTGTTTGCGCTGCTGTCGGGTGTGGCGTGGAGCATCCCCGTGCTCGTCGCATTCAGGTTCATCCTCGGGGTCGGGGTGGGTGCCGACTACCCGATCAGCGCGTCGTACGTCTCCGAGATCGCGCCTGCTCGGCTCCGTGTCCGACTGCTCGTGGGTGCGTTCGCGTTCCAGGCCGTGGGCCAGGTGCTCGGAGCGCTCGTCGGGCTGCTCATCCTGGTGACCACCGAGTCGGTGGGTTCCTGGCGCTTGATGCTCGCCTTCGGTGCGGTGCCGGCGCTCCTGATCGTGGTCCTGCGGCGTGGCGTACCCGAGAGCCCTCGCTGGTTGGCCAGCCAAGGACAGCACGAGGAGGCGGCGCTCGTCGTCGGGTCGTTCCTCGGTCACCCTGTCGACGTCGCCGTGCTGGAGGAGGCCGAGGCCGAGGGCTCTGCGCCGGCGGCGTCGATCCGTGAGCTGTTCCGGAGCGGCCTCCGAAGGTTGACGGCCCTCACCACCATTCCGTGGTTCCTGATGGACGTCGCCACCTACGGGGTGGGGGTGTTCACCCCGACGATCCTCGCTGCGCTCGCGATCAAGGGGAACGGGACGTTCCTGTCCGATGACATCGCCTCGACGCAGGGTGCCGTGGTCATCGACCTCTTCCTGATCGTCGGGTTCGCTCTGGCGATCGTCCTCGTCACCCGGTTCCGCCACACGAGCATGCAGATCGTCGGCTTCGGTCTGATGGCCGTCGGGTTGGCGGCGCTCGCCGTCTCGACCGGACTGCCCGGCGGTGGCGACCAGCACCTGCTCCTGGTCTTCGGTGGATTCATCCTGTTCAACGTGGCCATGAACGCCGGACCGAACTCCACGACGTTCCTGCTCCCGGCCGAGGTGTTCCCGACACGGGTCCGGGCCACCGGCCACGGCGTCGCCACGGCCGCCGGGAAGTTCGGTGCGGCGGTCGGGGTGTTCCTCTTCCCGATCGTGCAGGCCGACCTGGGCCTGCCGGTGCTGCTGCTCGTCGTCGCCGGGGGGTGCGTGGTCGCTGCCGTTGTCACCGCCGTGGCCCGGGTCGGCGTCGGTGCTGCCGACGGGGTCTTCGCCGGCCAGTCCCCACCCTGAGGGGCCGGACCGGGACGGCGTCGTCGGGGTCGACCCGGACGAGGGTCGGGCCTTCGGCTCGGGTAGGGTCTGGCGAGTGGCGACACCTGCCGTCGCCGAGTCCGACCGAACCTCCGAGGGGAGTCGACATGAAGGTGGTCGTGAACTTCGACCTGTGCGAGTCCAACGCCGTGTGCATGGGGATCGCACCCGAGGTCTTCGAGGTGCGGGACGACGACTTCCTCTACGTGCTCCAGGAGGAGCCGGCCGAGGAGCTGCGCGGGAAGGTCGAGGAGGCCGCCCGCCGCTGCCCCAAGCAGGCCATCACGGTCGAGGACTGAGTCCGGGCCCCGGTTCGGACCGGCGTCATCGAGGGCAGGGGGGTCACGGTGCCACCGATCGTCGTGGTCGGCGCGTCGCTGGCCGGGTTGAGTGCCGTCGATGCCGTCCGGAGTGGCGGCCACGACGGTGACGTCGTCGTCCTCGAGGCCGCAGCGGCGCTCCCGAGCGATCGGCCGCCCCTGTCCAAGCAGGTGCTCGCCGGCACGATGGAACCGTCGGCGGCCCACCAGCCGCTCGCCGGGCGGCTCGACGAGCTCGCCGTCGACCTGCGCCTCGGCCTCCGGGTGGATCACGTCGACGTCGCCGGGCTCCGCCTCGACCTGTCCGACGGTTCGTCGCTCTCGGCGTCCGGGCTGGTCGTGGCCACGGGCGCCAGTCCGCGGACCCTTCCCGGCCCGCCGCTCGCCGGGGTCCACGTGGTCCGCACCCTGGACGACTCGCTCGCGCTCCGCCGCGACCTGGATGCCGGTCCCGATCGGGTCGCCGTGATCGGCGCCGGGTTCATCGGCGCCGAGGTGGCGGCGACCTGCCGGGGCCTGGGCCTCGAGGTCACGCTCATCGAGGCGGCACCCGCTCCCATGGTCCGGGTCCTCCCCGAGGCCGTGGGCGCGTTCGTCGCCGACCTCCACCGGGCCCACGGGGTCGACGTCCGGCTGGGGGTGGGCGTGGAGGGGCTCGTCGCCGACGGCGACCGGGTCCGGGGCGTGGCGCTGGCCGACGGCACCACCGTCGACGCCTCGGTCGTCGTCGTCGGGATCGGCGTGGCGCCCGACGTGGCCTGGCTGGAGGGCTCGGGTGTCCCGGTCGGCAACGGGGTGACCTGTGACGAGACCTGCCTGGCGGCGCCGGGCGTGGTCGCGGCCGGTGACGTCGCCGAGTGGTTCAACCCCCACTTCGGCGAGCGCATGCGGGTCGAGCAGTGGGAGCACGCCATCGAACACGGTGCCGCCGCCGGTCGCCGTCTGCTCGCCGGCGACGGGCCGGGCGAGCCCTTCGGAAGCGTCCCGTGGTTCTGGTCCGACCAGTACGACCGCAAGCTGCAGCTGGCCGGCCGACCGGCGGCGACCGATGAGGTCCACGTGCTCGAGGGTTCGCTCGAGGAGCAGCGGTTCGTGGCCGCCTTCCGGCGGGGCGAACGCTGCACGGGCGTGCTGGGGGTCAACCGGCCGCGTCACGTCGTGCAGGCCCGGATGCGCCTGACCGAGTCGCTGGACTGGGCGCCGATCGAGGAACTGCTGTCGTGACGGTGTTCTGGGCACTGATCGCGGTGACGCTCGTCGTGGCGGTCGCCGACTGGTGGGCGGTGTACGCCGCACGTCGACCGGTGGAGTACGTGTTCAAGCCCCTCACCATGGTGGTGTTGATCGGGGCCGTCCTCGCACTGGGTGACCCGGCCTCGGAGGCGGCCCGGTGGTGGCTGGCGGCCGGGCTGGTCTGCTCGCTCGCCGGCGACGTGTTCCTGATGCTGGACGATCTGTTCGTCCCCGGGCTGGCGTCGTTCCTGGTCGGCCACCTCTGCTACATCGCTGCGCTCGTCAACCTGGGCCTCGACCGCAACGCGCTCCTGGTGGGGGTCGCCGTGGTGCTGGTCGCCTCGCTCCTCGTCGGCCGGATCGTGGTGCTCGGGGCCCGCCGCACGGACCGTCGCCTGACGGTGCCGGTCGCCGCGTACATCACGGCGATCTCGGTCATGGTGGCCTGCGCGATCGGGACGACCATCCCCGTCGCCATCGCCGGCGCGCTGTTGTTCTACCTGTCCGATGCGTGCATCGGCTGGAGCCGGTTCGTGGGGGACTTCCCGCAGAGTCGCATGGCGATCATCACCACGTACCACCTGGGCCAGATCGGCCTGGTCCTGGGACTGGCGGCGGCTGCGTGAGCGCCGTGACCGGCCTCTCCGTCGACGACGTCGTCGGCGACGTGGTGGCGCTGCGCCGCCGCATCCACGAGCACCCCGAGTTGGGCCTCGACCTGCCCCGCACCCAGGCCGAGGTGCTCGAGTCCCTCGACGGCCTCGGGTTCACGGTCAGCACGGGGACCACCAGCTCCTCGGTGGTGGCCGACCTGGACGGCGGTGACGGGCCGACCGTCCTGTTGCGGGCCGACATGGACGCGCTCCCGCTCGAGGAGCACTCGGGCGAGGCGTTCTCGAGCCGTGAGGCCGGTCGCATGCACGCGTGCGGCCACGACGCCCACACGGCGATGCTCGTCGGCGCCGCACGCGTGCTCGCCTCCCGCCGGGCCTCCCTCGGGGGCCGGGTCCGGTTCCTGTTCCAGCCGGGCGAGGAGGGTCACGCCGGGGCGCGTCACGCCATCGAGGACGGCGCGCTCGACGGCGTGGACGCCGCCTTCGCGCTGCACGTCGGCCCGAACCTCCGCTCGGGGTGGGTGGCCTGGCGACGAGGCCCGGTCATGGCGTCGGCCGACGAATTCGAGATCGATGTGCTGGGCCGGGGCGGCCACGCGTCGACCCCGCACTGGGCGGCCGACCCGGTGCCCGTGGCCTGCGAGATCGTGGTGGCGCTGCAGACCATGGTCACCCGGACCGTGGACGCGTTCGACCCGGCGGTCGTGGGGGTGAGCCGGATCCGGGCCGGTACCACCCACAACGTGATCCCCGAGCGTGCGTCCATGCTCGGGACGATCCGCACGGTGAGCGAGTCGACCCGACGGAACGTGTTCGATCACATCAACCGGGTGGCCGAGGGGGTCGCCGCGGCTCACGGGTGCACCGCCGAGGTGCGCCGACACGACGGCTACCCGGTCACCGTCAACGACCACCGGGCGGCGACGTTCCAGGCCGGAGTGGCCCGGACGGTCGTGGGGGACCGTGCGGTGGTCGAGCTGCCGAACCCGCTCATGGGGGCCGAGGACTTCTCCTACGTGTTGCAGGTGGTTCCCGGTGCCATGGCCTTCCTGGGTGTCTGCCCGCCCGAGGTCCGGGATCCGTCCACGGCGGCCGCGTGCCACTCGGACCGGATGCGGCTCGACGAGGGCGCTCTCGGCACCGGGGTGGCGCTCCACGTCGAGCTCGCCACGACGTTCCTGGACCGGGGCGGCTCCCTCGACTGATCGGGCCGCCGGAGCATCGGTGGGGGACGGTCCGATCAGCCGGCGCGCAGTCGTTCCGCGACCATCACCGACACCCACATCCGCTCGAGGTGCTGGTCGACGGTGCGGGCCGTCGCCTCGGGGCGGTGCTCGACCAGGAAGGCCCCGATCCGCCCGGCCAGCGCCCGGTCCGTGCACCGGGTGACCCCCTCGAGCATCCGGGCGAGTCCGCTCGCCGAGCACCCGGCTGTGACCTCGGGCCACCTCGACTCGACCTGGTCCCAGACGAGGGACCCCAGGGTCGGGTGCTGCAACGCGCGGCGCAGCAGGTAGGGCCGGTCCTGGGCCCGGACCTCGGCGAGCGCCAGGTCCAGCGTCCGCCGGAGATCGTCAGGTTCGGGCGTGTCGGCCAGGTGGTGCAGGTACCGGATCTGGTCCTGCGGGTTGTCGGCGGTCCGCCACCGCCGTTCGATCTCCCGGTGCTCGGTGGGCGTGGCCATCCGGGCGACCACGGCGAGGGTCGCCGACCGCAGCGCCGCGTCGCCGACACCGAGCTCGAACCTCCGCCGGGCGTCGGCCCGGATCTCCGGGTCGGCCCCGGTCCCACCCGCCAGGGCGACGGCGACGGCACGAACGGTCCGCACCCGTTCCTCGTCGGGCTCGGTGCCCTCCGGTGTGGCCCGGGCGATCGCCTCGAGCCGATCCCGGGACAGGCGTCCGGCCAGGTCGGCGGTCCGCCGGGCCAGTTCCGGCCCCGCCAGCCGGTCCAGGTCCTCCAGGATGCCCGCCACCCGTCGCCAGACGGACGGGTCGTCGGAGCGCGGCGCAACCTCCGCCACCAGGTCGAGCAGATGGTCCGCGGAGGTGTGCCCGGCGAGCAGGCCGGCCCAGGCGTCGTCGAGCAGCACGAAGCGTTCGAGCGCAGGTCGGTCCGCACTCGCCAGACGCAGCGCCGCGTCCGGTTCCATCCGGGTCCGGAGGAAGCCGTCGCCACCGGTGTTCGGCTGCACCCACTCGGGCCGGCCGCCGAGGTCGAGCTCGGCCGGTTCCTCGAGCAGGACCCGGTCGGTTCGCACGACGCCCCCGACCGAGCTGGTCACCACCAGCGGTACGGGCCAGGGCGGGTCGTCGGCGGTGCTCGTCGGCCCGGCCGTGGCCCGCCGCTGGTCCAGCCGGACGCCCCGGTCGGTGGGCTCGACGAGCACCTCGGGGTGCCCGCCCCGGAACACCCAGGCGTCCATGGTGCGCCGGACCGGCTCGCCGGTCGCGGTCTCGAGTGCGTCCCACAGGTCCGTGGTCTCGGTCGTGGCGAACGCGTGCTGTGCCAGGTACGAGCGGATGCCGTCACGGAACCGCTCAGGGCCCAGGTACCGCTCGAGCATCCTGACGACCGAGGCACCCTTCTCGTAGGTGAGGACGTCGAACATGGCCTCGGCGTCGGCGGGTGTGAGCACCGGGTACTCGATCGGGCGGGTGCTCGGCAGCGAGTCGGTGTCGAACGCCGCGGCGCGCAGCAGGCCGAACCCGGTCCAGCAGTCCCAGTCGGGGCGGAACGAGTCGCTGGCGGTCACCTCCATGAACGGGGCGACCGCCTCGTTGAGCCACAGCCCGTTCCACCACCGCATCGTGACCAGATCGCCGAACCACATGTGGGCCAGCTCGTGGTTGATCACGTCGGCCACCCGCTGCAGGTCGGCCGGTGTGGCCTCGTCCGGGTCGACGAGCAACAGCACCTCCCGGAACGTCACGCACCCCAGGTTCTCCATGGCGCCGAAGGCGAAGTCCGGTACCGCGACGAGGTCCAGCTTGTCGCCCGGGTACGCGAGCCCGTAGTAGTCCTCGAGGAAGTCGATCGCCGCGGCCGCGACCCGGAAGGCGAACCCGCAGAGGTGGCCCTGGCCCGGCCGGTGCACGAGCCGGATCGGCACCCGGCTGCGGCGCCGGACGTCAGGGGGCAGCTCGGTGACCTCGAGCGGCCCGACGACGATCGCCACCAGGTAGGTCGACAGCACCATGGTCCGGGCGAAGTCCACCCGCACCCGGCCGTCGGTCAGTGCGGTCCGGCCGGTCTCGGCGGCGTTCGACACGACGAGGTGGGACGCGTCGGCGACGACCGAGACGGAGAAGGTGGCCTTCAGCGCCGGCTCGTCGAAGCAGGGGAACGCCCGGCGGGCGTGGGTGGACTCGAACTGGGTGACCGCCAGGGAGCGGACGCGCTCCTCACCGTGGTCGTCCACCTCGGTGTAGGTCGAGCGGTACAGGCCCACGAGCTCGTTCGACAGCGTGCCGCGCCACTCGAGCTGGAGGGTGACCGGACCGGCCCCGATCGGCGACCCGGTGCCGACGACGATCTGCTCGTCGTCGGGGTGGGCCGTCACCGTGGCGGCCGTCGGACCCTCCAGGGGCGAACGGACCGTGGCCGAGACGACCTCCAGGTCGATGGCGTGCAGCCGCAGCGCGTCGACCGCGGTGCCGAGGACCAGGGTGATCTCGACCGTTCCGCCGGTGGTGCCCCGCTCCACGTCGATGTCGAGCAGCAGGTCGTAGTGGACCGGCCGGACCGCCGGGTCGAGACGCAGGGGGAGCTGGTCGGGTCCCGCTCCGGAGGAGGTGTCGGCCTGCTCGGGCGGTGCGGTGTCCTCGGGCTCCACGTCGGCCGGTTCCTCTCGGTGGTGGTCGCCCGGCAGCGTAGCGACGCCGCGCGACCTGTCGGCTCCGTCCGGTTCGCTCCGTCCGGTCCGGTACCCTGCCGGCGTGTCCGACTGCTTCGACCTCACCGTCTCCGACCACGTCGCCCACCTGCGGCTGAACCGACCCGACGAGCTCAACACGATGGTCCCCGAGTTCTGGGGTGAGCTCCCGCGGATCGTCCGGGACCTCGACGCCCGGGCCGCGGCCAGGGTGCTCGTCATCTCGTCGACCGGTCGTCACTTCAGCGCCGGTATGGACCTGTCGGTGTTCACCGGTGGGTCGGGGATCGGCGGCGGCAGCGGGGTCCAGGAGGCCGGCCGCCAGCGCGCGCACGTCTGGATGCTGGTCCAGCACCTCCAGGACTCCTTCACGGCGCTCGAGGCCTCCCGCATGCCGGTGCTCGCCGCCGTCCAGGGCGGCTGCATCGGCGGGGCGGTCGACATGGTCACCGCCGCCGACGCCCGCTACTGCACCGAGGACGCGTTCTTCTGCGTCCAGGAGATCAACATCGGGATGACCGCCGACGTGGGCACCCTCCAGCGGCTCCCCAAGCTCATCCCCGAGGGCATCGCCCGTGAGCTCGCCTACACCGGCGACCGGATGCCCGCCGACCGGGCGCTCGCCTGCGGGTTGGTCAACCGGGTCTACCCCGACCACGCAGCGATGCTCGACGACGTGCTGGCGATCGCCGATCGGATCGCCCGGCACTCGCCGCTGGCGATCTGGGGCACGAAGGAGATGCTCAACTACACCCGCGACCACTCGGTCGCCGACTCGCTGCGCTACATGGCCGGCTGGCAGTCCGGCATGTTCCAGCCCGGCGACATGGTCGAGGAGTTCTCGGCGAAGGCCGAGGGGCGGGACCCGGTCTTCGAGGAGCTCCCCGCCCGTCCCGACGACCTCTGAGCGGCCGGCGGTCCGATCGACGGTCCGGCGCCCCCGGCCGGGTGGTCAGGCCTGGGACCGACCCCGCTCGACCACGGCCCGCCGACGGTCGTCGAAGTCGCCGGTGTCGCGGGCGCTGAGCCACTCGGCGCTGCGCTGCTGCTCGAGGTCCAGGGCCTCGCCGGCGGTGAGCAGCGCCCCCTCCCGGTAGGTGGCCACGAGCTGGGCGACCCCGGCGGGGTCGTTGCTCGCCACGTCCTCGGCCAGACCCCGTGCCCTGGCCAGCAGGTCGTCGTGGGCGACCACGTGGTTGACCAGCCCCCACTCGAGCGCGGTGGCGGCGTCCAGGAAGTTGCCGGTGGTCGACATCTCCAGGGCCCGGCGGAGCCCGACCGCCTGGGGGAGCAGCACCGTCATGCCCCAGCCGGGCATGATCCCGACCCGGGCGTGGGTGTCGGCGAACCGGGCCCGCTCCGAGGCGACGAGGAAGTCGCAGGCCAGGGCCAGGTCCAGCCCACCGGTCACGGCGACGCCGTTGACGGCGCCGATCACGGGCGTGCGCATCCGCGGGAACGGTCGGCGGAAGTCGCTCGACCCGCCGAAGCCGGCACCGAGCGAGTCCGGTGCGGCCGAGAGCTCGACCAGGTCCAACCCGGCGCAGAACGCCGGATCCGAACCCGTCAGCACCACCGCCCGGACCGACTCGTCCGCGTCGAGCTCCGACATCGTGCGGTGGAGCGCCTCACGCAGGGCGGCGTTCAGGGCGTTGCGGGCCTGCGGTCGGTCCAGCGTG